>NZ_JBQKLN010000016.1:0-81806 GCF_052116205.1 Prevotella sp. Sow4_E9_plate
TGATATCAACAATTTGTGTCTTACGGATCTTCTGGCATGGTATATCAATCAAGAGCCGACCACAACATTTACAATAGACGGGTTCGTGCTTTACAATTACGTCTGGTTCTGCTATAGTCTGCAGTGTGTGACCCTTGTGGCCAGGTTGTCCACCGCTCGGCTTTCCGCTTGGCTTGCGAAGAGACTTTGTCCTGCGCAGCTCACGGGAAGCGATACTTTCTTGGGATGGAGGGATACTGCTGTTACTGCTGTTTTTCTCGGGCTTTCCTGGTGTACTTGATGTATCGTCATCAGCACCCTCGAGTTCCTTGATGCGCTTTTCAGCAACGGCTAGTTCAGCCTTTGTGGAAGCAAGTTCTGTCTTTAGATTATGTATTTCCACGTCCTTCTGGTTAATGACACGGTTGAGACGTCCGATCTCCTCAGTCTTCTCGGAGTCGGACTTCTCAAGTTTGCGCAGACGCAGGTTTATCTGGCGCAAAACAACATCTATGTCAGTACAGTCGCTTGCCATTTTTTGGTGCAAAGATAAGCATTTATCTCCACATGGCAAAATCACGATTTACATCCCTTAACGCAGACTTTTGACTTACGGGGAATGCAAAAACGCATCTCCTGGCAGATAATCTGTTGAAGGGAGATAATAGACAAAGGAGACATGTTGGAGGCATCATCGGAAAAGAACTTGTTAAATGAACTGTTTTAAACAGCCTACGTCCTCATCGACTCAATCATTAAAAAGTTTGTAAGGATGAAGAAAATAAGCAAAATCAAGTTTATGCTTTATTAACGAGAAGTTTTCTATAGGGGTGCTGAGTAGTTACCAGCCTTAAGGTGACAGTTAATTTTTTATAATTTACATCTGTGCGAAAAACAACATTGCGTATTTTTCCTTAACTTTGCCACAAGTTAATAGACATTAATCACCTTTTATCGTCCGTTCGCCTATGAGTAAGTATTTTAGTATTTCTTTATTGGCATTTTTGCTTATGGTGGTGCCAAGTGCATATTCTCAGAGTAAGCCAGACAGCTTACAGCTGGATTCTTTGGACCGCAAGCACAAGAAGACCATGAGAAATGAAGATGGCACGCTGGATGCCATTGGTCGCTATACACCACAATCCCCACAAACTGCTAGTTTGCTCAAGTATACAGAGTTTCCTGTCAGTCCTGCCACAGGGATTCCCAATATAAACATTCCTATCTATACCATAGAATGGGATGGTGTTCGTATCCCGATTTCCATTAGCTACCATGCATCAGGAATCAAAGTTAACGATGTGGCTAGTCCCGTTGGGCTTGGTTGGGTTCTCAATGCAGGTGGTGTGATAGGTTGCAGTAAAAATGGTGCAAGGGATGACTTTTCTAGCCAAACCATCAAGTCTGCCAGTGAGCTAAAGAAGCTATTGCAATCCACGACAATTCCTGCCAATTCTTTTAGAGAAATTGCTAATGGTAGTGGAACCATAGACACTGAGTCGGATAGGTATCAATACAATTTTAATGGTCATAACGGATGCTTTCGTTATGACTATACCGACATGAGCATCAAAACCATTCCGTATGAGCCTATCAAGATAGAAGAACTAGAAAGTGGATTCAAGATTACTGATGGGGATGGCACACAATACTTCTTTCTCAAAGTAGAAATGGTAGGTGGTCTTGGATACAGTCATCGTTCCGCTTGTCATTTGACAAGTATTGTCACACCCATGAAGTGCGATACCATAACATTTTCTTATGACAAGACTTCCGTATATTACCAAACATTTGCCTCCGAATATCAACATTCTGGCATATATTACGACTGGGACGAAGAAAATGCTGGTAATAATGTACCATATGTACCGATATCAGGTCCAATCGCCGAATATGCCATCAACAAGACCAATGTAAATTATGCTGTTCCTCTCTTGACCTCAATCATATGGAAGGGAAACCGAATAGAATTTACTTACAATAGCGACCGTCCTGAATATCAGTTACAAAGAGAAAGACTTACCCAAATACAAGTTAAAAATTATCTCGGTAATATCATCAATACAGTGTCCCTTGATAACACTGGATATCTAGGAACATCCTTGCGTGGCAAACGGATGCTTCTCAAGGGCATTACCATGAATGGTTCTGCGACAGGAACAAATCCTGTCAAATATTTCTTTTCCTATAACATGAATGCTTTGCCTGATTATATGGACATAAACGACCTTTCTACCATTCGTTTCCATGAAGATTATTGGGGATATTACAATGGAACGAACTCGGTACATGCTGTTCCAACAGAATACATGGCGGATGCTAGTATCGGAGGTACGGACAGAACACCAGACGCTCAATATGCACAACATGGCATTCTGACCAGCATAACCTACCCGACGGGAGGTACCTCCCTGTTTACTTATGAGGGAAATGTTACCACCGGGATGTCTGGTGGAATCCGAGTAAAGGAAATTTCAAACACTTATCAGGGCGAAGTCCTCAATCGTGAAGTTTTCGACTATCCAGATGGTGGAAGTCAATACTTACAAATTTCTGAGGATTTATTCCGCTATTCCACATACTACTATTACTATCGTGAAATGTATCTTCATTGCTTAGAAACAGAATGGAATAGCGACGAGCATGTCGTTAGCCAAAGTTCACCCATTCTTCCTCTGTCTGGCTGGAGCGGCACACCAGTCTTTTACAGAAACGTGAATCGTTCTTATTATGATAAGAACGGTAATCTTTGCGGCAAAACTACAAGTCTATACACAGATGCGATGCTGAATGACAATCGTTGTCCTGGAACTGACAACCATGATTATCCTAGGTTCTACTCAGAATTGTACAACTGTGACACAGGATTTCCACAACCACTTCTTCTAAGCGAAGTTCATTATCAATTCGTCGAAGGAAAACAAAATACAATAAGTAGCACCTCCTATAACTACAAGAAAGTTGTAAAGGATGACTTTCCTGTGGGAGTACGTGTGTCTAAGGACGATGTTGAAGTTGTCTATTTTTCCAATCAAACTGGGGATACCTATGTCCCGTATCCTTCAAGGGCTGAATTTGTTAATTCCTTCCATTATCACGATGTCTATGCCATACCGACATTTTACATTTTACAGAGCAAGTCCTCCATCAATTACGAAATCGGTGAGCAAGTCACCGAGTCATATCTGTATGACAGCGACTATCGAAGTTTCAAGCCTACGGTTGTAGAGCGTGAGTGCAGCGACGGAAAATCCCTTCTCACACATTACACCTATTCGTTCAATGCCTCAAACCTGGAATCAACAAGCATGTCTACCGTCAATCAAATGCTTTCTCGCCATCAAATAGACATAGTGCTTGGTGAAAAAATAATTAAGAACAACTTATGTGTTTCAAATAAGGAATACGGCCATGCCTTTGTCAATGCCAAGCTGCAAGAGACATCGTATAGTATTTCTAGAGAAGCTAATGCTCTAGAAAAGAGATTTACATACGATTCTTTTGACTCGAATGGAAATCCGCGTTCGCTTAGCCAGGACAATGTAAGAAAGTTCACTATCGTCTGGGGATATAGACATCAGTTGCCAGTAGCTTTGATAGATGGGGTTTCCTACACATCTCTTTCTTCTGTATATGCAAATATAACTAGGGTTGAAAATGCTTTGACGCCTAGCGTGTCTGACTTGCAAACCATCAAACAAAAAGTTCAAAGTCTCGGTGGTATGTGCACTCTATACAACTATCAGCCACTAGTGGGTATAACATCCCGTGAGGAACCATCTGGAGAGAAAACTTATTATAGCTATGATGTATTGGGAAGATTGTCTGCCGTCAAGGATACACAAGGCAAGACTATTCAGTCTTATTCTTATTATTACAACAATGGTTCGGCATCTACACACAATTATGTGCAAAAGAGAACCATGCTGGATGCATCTTCCAATAATTACATTGATGACTTTTCCTTCATGGATGGATTGGGCAGAGAGATTAGTAATGCAACAACCGGGCTTGGCACAAAGGGGAACACTGCTCAAGGCTTCACGGAGTATGATGGCATGCATCGAGCGAGGAGATCCTGGCTTCCAGCCATCTTGTCCTCATCTATCAGAAACGTAGCCTTGTCTGACATAGAGTCTCGTGCCGTCAATACCTATACGGATGCTAGTCCATATATGACTTATGGATATGGTGGCAATCTCTTTTCTGTTTCCACAACAGGACCAGGTGAGAAATGGAATACGGCTTCTCATGCCAAAAAGAGAAATGTTTGTCTCAATGCTGCTAACGTGGTCAAACTTTACACTGCGACTGCAAGTTCTATTCTTTTATCTGGTTATTACTCAGCCAACTCACTTATGGAAGAGACCATAACGGATGAGGACGGAAAACAAGTGAAAACATTTACAGACAGGCAGGGGCGGATAGTTCTGAAAAGACAAATAGGACAAGGTGACTATATTGACACCTATTATGTATATAACGACTTGGGCGATTTGCGCTTTGTCCTTTCTCCGTCTTATCAAGAGGAGGCTGATATGGAGAAATTCGCCTATGAATATCGCTATGACAAGCGAGGCAGATGCGTTTGGAAACGGTTGCCTGGTTGTGAGTACCAGCAACTGTGGTATGACAATGCCGACAATCTCATGTTCTCACAGGATGGGGAGATGAGGAAAAAAGGTATGTACATGTTCTATCTGTATGACGAAATGGAGCGACAAATAGTTCAAGGAAGCACAACAGCCATCAATGCCTCTTGCCCATCTGCTGTTGCTCAATATCGTGGGGGCAATTCAGGCTTGTTTAGTAGCGGTTATGTTACAACGGACAACTTAGGCTTACAGAACGGACAGTTGTACGTTGTCAACTATTATGACGACCATCGTTTTCTGGATGGACAACTTGTCAAGCAAAGCACCTCCCAAAGCCTCGCTTCCACTGCGTCCGACACAAAGGAAAGCTTTAGCAAGGGCATGCTCACGGGAACTATCAGTAGAGACACTGACGGTAAGTTTCATGTGGCAGCCATCTACCATAACCAAGAAGGATTAATAGTTGAAACACGGCAAACAGTGCAAGATGATGCCTTGATGTGCCAAAAGACAACTTATTCCTTTACAAAGAATCCTCAGACAATGGTGACACAAATCAAAAAGAGTGGAGTTGACAAGACTATTACTCAAAAGAATCGCTACAATAAGTACAATGACAAGATAGAAACCATCACATTGAATGCAGGCAATGGTGACAAGGCGGTTGCATCATACCAATATGATGACCTGGGCAGGCTTGTCTCCACCAAAAGAAGTGGCAATGCAGGAACTATCACGTACGAATACAACATTCGCAACTGGCTGGTGTCAACAGCATCAGACAGGTTTAAGGAATCGCTCAAATATGAAAGTGGTAGTGAAACTCCTTGCTACAACGGCAACATCAGTCGTATGCAATGGCAGAACACCTATGACAATGTACTTCGGGGATATGATTTCGAGTACGATGGTCTGAACAGGCTCACTGCTTCTGCTTACGCAGAGGGAACAGACATGAGCCAAAACAAGGACAGATATTCTGAGTATATTCCACAATATTCCTAACGGCTCTATCGAACGTTTGCAGAGATATGGCAAGAAGAACAATGGGACATTTGGTCTCATTGACGACCTGACCTATCTATACAACGGCAACCAGATACAGAGTATTTCCGACAAGGCAGGAAGCTTGCTCTATGATGGTTCATTCGACTTCAAGGATGGGGCCAACGAGGGCACGGAATACTTCTACAATGCCAATGGAGCTTTGACGAAAGACTTGAACAAGGGCATCAGCAAGATTGAGTATGATGTGCTGGACAACCTCAGCAGCATTACCTTCAACAATGGTTTCAAGACAAAGTATGTCTATGATGCTGGTGGCAATAAGTTGAGAACCATTCATGAGGCTCTCACAACCAATACAACGGACTATATCGGTGACTTCATATTTGAAGATGGCAAGCTGAGCAAGTATCAGTTTGAGGGTGGTTATTGCTCATTCGACAGCAACCTCAATCCTACATACCACTATTACGAGAAAGATCATCTCGGAAGCATCCGCATGGTAGTGAACGAGAATGGAACCATCGAGCAAGTGAACCATTACTACCCATTCGGAGGTGTGTATGGTGACTTGGGGTACAACAGTGAATTGCAGAGAAACAAATACATAGGCAAGGAGTTTGACCATACTTCGGGCTTGGATTGGTATGACCATGGGGCAAGAATGTATGATGCAGCAAAGGGAAGTTGGGATAGAATGGATTATTTTTGTGAAAAGTATTATCCAAGCAGCCCTTATATATCTTGTTTTAACAATCCAACAAGATATATAGATGAAAGTGGAGATTCTGCCATTGTTCTTTTAGCTCCGTATGGTGCTCGTAACTTTGGGCATTTAGCCATTGCTATTCAGAACGAAAATGGAGTATGGTGTTTATATTCAAAAAATGGAACATATGAACATTTTGGAATTTGGGGGCAAGAGGGTTCTTCTGATACAGAAAAACACAATGATAGAGGTGAGAAAACAGCAACAGAGATTAATAGCTTATTCAATAATCCTTCTATAAATCCGAAAGTATATAAAAAAGGAGAAAGGGAAGATGTGCCAAACAATGCCCCAGAATATACTGAGGGATATTTATTGTTCACAACTCCAGCACAAGACAAAAAAATGGTAGAAGGAGTTATGGAAGTCATTGATAAAGATTATAATTTAGCTAATTCAAATTGTGCACAAGCAGTGCAGAATGCATTAAAAAAAGCTGGATTAAATCCTGGCAGAGGACTTAGACCTAAAAAGGGCGTCTATCCTAGTATAATCAAAAATAATCCAAAAGGAAAAGTTGTGTTATTTTATAATACAAATACAAAAAAACATTATAAGTATGGAAAATAAAATCAGTTTTAAAACAGAACTTTTACTTTATATATTATTGTCATTTATAATGACAATAGATACGTTATGCTTTTATAGTCAAGATGAGGAAGACATATTATGCCTTGCTGCTATTAGTCATTTCATTATCATTGTTATTATGTGTAATTTTATTTCAATTTCAAAAAAGAAAAGAATATTCTTTTGGGGGCAACTAGCATGTAACTATTTAATTATTATTCCCAAATGTGTGTGGTTCAATTCTGGTGAAATGGATTTATACGGAATCATACTCTACATAATACCATTTTTTATCAATTTTCTATTATCTATAAATATAAAACAACTTGTAATTTTAAACATAAATTCCATGATGATTATAGGCTTTTGTCAAAGAGAAGAATTGTTACATAATGGTGGAATAAATATCGTAGAAACAGAGGGAGTTGTAACAGGAGTGACACTTTTGTCTCTATTATTAGCATATATCTTATCAACAATTTTATTAATTCTAAAATATAATAAACAAAAGTAATATACAATGAAAATATTATATATTTTTTTTCTAATACAAATCAATAGTATTCCGATTTGGTCACAAGAATACAATTTTACAGGTAGCCCTAATTACCTAAGAGTTGGTGACAGCATACATTATGACTTCGTGATACCAACAATATCACAAAATTCAAATGTTTCTGAGCATACTTGGGATTTCTCCAATTCCAAATATCTTGGACAAGAGAAAGAGGTGTTCTTTGTAGGAAACGATAGCAACCGCATCAAGATGATAGACAAGGATGCCATTCTCGATTTTTCACAAGATAAGGAGCATTTGCTTTTGAAGCATTTGCAAACCCCATTACTGAACATTGATTTTGGTAATTCTTTTGAATATCTCAAGTTCCCATTTTCCTTCAATGACTCCTTGGTCTGTCAGATTGAGGGCAAGGGGACTTATTGCTCGAAGAACAAACTTGTGTTATCAGGTACTTGCTGCACCAAAGCCATGGCAAAGGGAAAATTAATCATGCCATGCTATGATTCTCTCAACAATACGTTATTAATACAAAGGAACATCGTTGCCAACATTGATGTTTCAAAGGACAGTCTCATGTCTGTAAGACAAGACGAACCAATGAAATTCAAAGCTGCAATCTTCGAGTGGTACGCCATGGGATACCGTTATCCCATATTGAAAGTCATCGAGGCTTCCATCAAAAAGGGAAAACGCAAAGTCTTGGATCAGTCCTTTGCCTATGCTGCCAATATTGAAGGAATGAGCCATCTAGAGGATGAACAAAACAAGGAACTGAAGGATAAAATGCGAGGCATAAGTTTGGAATCAAATACCAAGCAAGATGACATTTCCTATAAAGTATCAGTCAATGGCAAGAAGGTATGTTTGTCATACTCCCTAGTCTCAGATGCTCAGCTCAGACTTCTCATCTGCAATACTTCCGGCATGGTATTTAAGTCTGCTTCCCTGCAACAGCAGGCAGGTAACAACTATCGGCAAGATTTCGATTGCTCAGGGCTGCCTTTGGGAGAGTATGTACTTTACATCCATGTGAATGACAAAGCCTTTTCGGAAAAAGTGCACATCAAATAGCGAGGATGCAACTTCGTTTATAAATAACAAAATAAGATTACAATCTGTTGCCCAGTATGGTTTAACTATCTTTTGGAGGGAATTAAAATGAAAAAATATGTTTTTATAATATGTCTTTTTGTAAGTTGTAATATGCTTGCACAAAGTTTCTTTACTTTTCATAATGGGGAATTGATAGAAAAACGAAATTATGAAAAAGTAAAGTTACAGAGTATAGTCAGCTATGAACAGCATACTCCTAAAGATTCTTTAGTATATGATGGCAATGATGTATTGTGCTTTCATCTTCAAGGGGATAGTATAGTAGAAATGCCATTATATCCATATATGAAATACTATTATTGTGAATTTGATGAGTCTTTACAAAATAATTATATTTATCATATGATAAAATATAAGCAATTGCAAGAACGAATTTTGTATTTTTTAGCTACTATTGATTCTGAAATAACCGACGATGGTGCTTTTGTTGAAAAAAGACAGACAATTGTATTCAATAAGGATAGTTATCGCATCAAATATAAAAAAATCAATATGAAATTTCGTTTTTTTGCCGAATTAGAAACATATCGTTATGAACCATTGGAGAGCATGTATATAAATATACATAATGGATTCTTAACCAAAGCATTGTTTAAGGGCAAGAAGACTGATGTTAATATTATCTTTGAATATCAAGATGGAAAATTAAAGAAGGAAAAAATATTTTATAGTACTACTCACAGAGTGTCTTCTTATGAAGAATATTCTTACAAAACGAATGCCTCTTAGTTGATTTAATTTAAGAGTAAGTTCATATTAATGAAAAGAAAGTCATGAATTTTATAATAACACAAAAGAAATGAAAAAAAAATCATTTAAAATTTTAGTTTTAATTTTAGTAGCTTTGCATATCTACCTCATTTTTATGAGATGGATATATTGGATGTTAGACTATCATTATGGAGATTTTGACTATATATTTTTAAAATTAGTTGATGTTCCTAATGGTTTTGAAGTTGTAGACAACCTATATAATGAGGTGTTATTTGATATATATTATTTGGCATTTTCCACAATAGTTACTATAATTATTGCTGTGAAATATTTAAAACAACAAAAGAAAAAAAATGAAGAAGATAATCATTTACATTAGCATCATGGTTAGCAATTGTGCCTCCTTGGGGGCACAAAGCCGCGAACTTACTGCCACCGCTAATCTCTCAAAAGGCGGTGACAGCATACACTATGACTTTATAACTGCAACAGTTCCGCAAAGTTCAAGTGCTTCTGATCAAACTTGGGATTTCTCCAATTCCAGATATCTTGGACAAGAGAAAGAGGTGTTCTTTGTTGGAAACGATAGCAACCATATCAAAATGATAGACAAGGATGCCATTCTTGATTTTTCACAAGATAAGGAGCATTTGCTTTTGAAGCGATTGCAAACCCCATTGCTGAACATTGATTTTGGTAATTCTTTTGAATATCTCAAGTTTCCATTTTCCCTTAACGACTCATTGACTTGTCAGATTGAGGGTAAGGGGACTTATTGCTCAAAAAATAAAATCGAGCTATCAGGCACATGTTGTACGTAAGAATCCACCTAAATCACCAGATATTTTGGATTTTACATTTTTTTGAAGAAAACTGAAAAAAAAACGCAAAAATATTTGGTGATATCAAATATTCCTTTTATCTTTGCAACCTAGTATAAAAGAAATCTTGGGGTTGACTGGATTTGACGGCGAGATGAAATGGTATGTAAGCATGCGGAGGCTCGTTGGCTACCTCCTAAATCATAGTGAACAAAAAATTAATTGGCGAAAATAACTACGCTCTCGCTGCTTAATCGAAGTACAGTAGGTTAACTTAATTCCGGCACAAGGTGCTGGAACGGGACATCGCTCAACAGATGTAATTCCGAATCTTGTTGATCAAGCGGTGCAGGCAAATCGGAAATAGTTCGGGTACGCCTCGTTGCCCGGATGAAATTTTAGAGGATAAGGGTATGGTTGGTGGTCCAGGTCTTGCCATACCTCGAAAATTGAAGGCTGGAATAAGCATGTAGAAAGCATATGGTTTCCTTGTGCGGACGAGGGTTCGATTCCCTCCAGCTCCACCCTAGAAACAAAAAGAAGTCGCTGAAGAATCAGCGACTTCTTTTTTTGCATATATGCGTCATTGAATATCCAAACTGCATATATGCTATTGAGGATTTTTATTTTCTCAAACTTTCACGGTATTTCAGCGGCGACATATGGAGATGCTCCCGGACATACTTTCCGAAGAAAGAAGTGTTGGAAAAGCCCAGAATGCCCGAAATTTCCTTAATCGACTTCGTGGTAGAACGGAGATAATAGGTGATGTCGGCAAGGGTATATTCCGTAATCCATTCTATTGCCGTCTTACCCGAATGGCGCTTGCTGATGATGGAGAGATACTTGGGCGTAATGCACAACTGCTGGGCAAAATATTCTACAGGCTGGTGCTTGATTTCGCTCTGCTGCAACATCTTCAGAAACTTGTCGAAAAGATCACTCGTGCTGGAGACACTAGCATCCTTAGGCAAGCCATCGAGAAGCAGATTGCTCACGGCAAGAAGCGCACTCTTGAGCAGCGTCTCTACGATTTCACGACGATATGGCTTCCAGGAACTGCGGTCGCTGAAAGTAGGGTCGAGACAGAGACGCACCAGATCGGTAAACTTGGTATAGAATACCTGGTCGGTCTCGTTCATCTTCAATACCGACAGCTTGCTGATGTATACGGCACGGTTCCATACCGAGATATTGGACTGAAGGATGTTCATCATGCCATGATTGCTGACGCACATTGCAGTGCCCAAAAAGTCAGACGACACCTCTATGATATAGAGCATGGAATTAGGTGGACTGATAAAAATATCGCCCTTCTCTACTACTACTTCCCGTCCGTTCAGATCAGCCTTCAAAGAGCCTCTGAGACAGGATGCAATCATGTTCATCTGCAACCTCACGGGGTCGGGATTCTGCAAAACCTTGAGATTGTCGATAATCAAGATATCCTCGTCGAGATAGCTAGCACTGATCTCGGCACTCTGAGCAAACTCACCTTCCTCGATGCGCTGCCTTACGTCCTTCTGTTCCTTCATTAATACGTTTTTAAATTCTTCATTCTTCGTTCTTCACTTTCTAGAAAGCTTCCCTGTACTTATTCTCGTCTTTATCCTCGAGCATAGAGAGATAGCTCTGATAGCGGCTGGCTGCGATATAATGCTCCTCTACCGCCTTGATGACCGCACAACCCGGTTCGTGGGTATGGGTGCAGTCGGAGAACTTGCAATCCTGTGAGAACTTGAATATCTCCTTAAAGTAACTGGTCAGCTCTTCCTTCTCGATATCAAAGGTTCCGAAACCCTTGATACCAGGAGTATCTATGAGATAGCCACCTTCCGGCAACTCCAGCATTTCGCTGAAGGTTGTGGTGTGCATACCGCAGTTGTGAGCCTCGCTGATTTCGGCTGTACGCTGTTCGGCATCAGGAATCAGCTGGTTGATGAGGGTAGACTTTCCTACTCCACTGTTGCCGCTGAGCAGCGATTTCTTCTCCTTGATGAAAGAGTGTAATTCGTCAACACCTTCACCTGTGGCTGCCGAAAGTTCAATACACTGGTAGCCGATGGTTTCATAGAGTGTGCGCATCATCTTCTGATAGTGGAGCTCTTCTTCGGTAAGAAGATCGGTCTTGTTGAAGATGATGATGACTGGCACTCTATATGCCTCGGCACCTGCCAGGAATCGGTCGATGAAAGTGGTAGATGTCTGTGGGTAATTCACCGTAACCACAAGCAGTGCCTGGTCTACATTGGCAGCCAGGATATGACTCTGCTTGCTGAGATTAGGCGATTTACGGATGATATAGTTTCGGCGGTCTTCGATGGAAGAGATGAAGGCGGTACCTTCCTGGTTGGTGATGAGCTGCACATAGTCGCCCACAGCCACCGGATTGGTAGTGCGGATGCCCTTCAGTCGGAAATTGCCTTTAATTTTACTTTCAATCAGCTGGCCATCGTCAGTCTTGACGGTGTACCAGCTGCCTGTATTCTTAATAACGAGTCCTCTCATTATCATTTATTAATAATGTTAGCCTAAAAAAGCTATTTTTTTAGACTGTCATGATTTCCTTTTCCTTCTCGTCCATCAAACCTTCGAGCTGCTTGATGTACTTGTCGTGAAGCTTCTGCAAATCGTTCTCAGCATCCTTCTCCAAGTCCTCAGAAAGACCGTCCTTGATGGCCTTCTTCAGTTTTTCCTTGATATCCTGACGTACATTGCGAACCTCAATCTTGGCACGCTCAGCAATCTTGTTGCACTGCTTAACGAGTTCCTTACGGCGCTCACCTGTAGGCTGAGGGATACCAAGGCGTACGATTTCACCATTGTTCTCAGGAGTGATTCCTACGCCACTATCCATGATTGCCTTTTCGATGTCCTTGATGGCCTTCTTGTCCCAAGGGCGAATGGCGATGGTACGGGCATCAGGAGTGGTTACGGTAGCCACCTGGTTCAGAGGAACCATACTGCCATAGCTGTTAACACGCACGCCGTCGAGGATAGCCACGTTAGCGCGACCTGCACGAATATGCGAGAGCTCTTCTGCGAGATACATTGCTGCCATCTCCATACGCTCACCTGCAGAATTCAAAGTTTCTTTTACGTCTATCATAATAATATGTTTTTATTTTATTAATTCTAATCTTTTCAATTCTTCGCCCACATAGTTGGTCAGTTCTACGAACTGCTGGATAGTGAGCTGTTCCGGACGCTTGGTCATAATGTCGGTGGTGTAGAAATCCTCACGTGGTGTTACACCAGGGAACATCTGCTTGAGACTCACACGCAACATCTTGCGGCGCTGGTTGAACACGGTCTTTACCAATCGCTTGAAGAGTTTCTCATCACAACCAAGATCGGTCACCTCGTTGCGGGTCATACGGATTACTGCACTCTTCACCTTTGGCGGCGGATTGAACACACCCTCGTCTACGGTGAAGAGATACTCTACATCATACCATGCCTGAATGAGCACGCTGAGGATGCCATATACCTTGTTGCCCGGCTCGGAAGCCATGCGGAGTGCCACCTCGCGCTGTATCATACCCGTACAGCAAGGAATGAGATCCTTGTAGTCGAGCATCTTGAAGAAGATCTGCGAGGAGATGTCGTAAGGATAATTGCCCGTGAGCACAAACTGTTTTCCATCGAATATTTGGTTGAGATCCATACGCAGGAAGTCCTCTCCGATGATGTTATCCTTGAGCGTCGGGAAATTCTCATGTAAATAGGCCACCGACTCAGAGTCGATTTCCACTGCCTTTACGGGGCGAGGCTTTTCTACGAGATATTGGGTAAGAACACCCATACCCGGTCCGATTTCCAGAACAGGTATATTAGGGCAGGCATCCACCGTATCAGCGATGCGCTTGGCTATGTTGAGATCAGTAAGGAAGTGCTGACCTAGATTTTTCTTTGGCTTTACAGCTTTCATACGTTACAAATATATTTTTTGCAAAAATACGATTATTTTTCGAGAAATAGCCCATTGAATACATTTTTTTTAAACTTTTATAGAAAAAAGAGGGAAAGAAATGAGGGGCAAGCGTTTATTTATGCTAAAAATATGCACTTTCGTGCGATATTGACAAGAAAAGTATTAACTTTGCATCTAATTATGGATATAAAGAAGATAGCAAACAACATTTGGAAGGTGGGGCTATCGCTCGTACTGGGTGGTGCCATCCTTTATTGGATGTATCGGGGTTTCGACTTCAAGCAGGTGGAGGACGTGGTGCTCCACAAGATGAGCTGGACCTGGATGCTGCTGTCGTTCCCCTTTGGCATTACAGCGCAGCTGTTCAGGGGATGGAGATGGAAACAGTCATTGGAGCCACTGGGCGAAAAAGCACGCACACATGTAAGCGTGAACTCCATCTTTCTATCATATGCACTGAGTCTCGTCATCCCAAGATCGGGAGAATTTGCACGATGTGCCGTGCTGAAACGATATGACGGCGTATCCTTCCCTAAAGCTCTGGGAACGGTGGTTACGGAGCGAGCCATCGACTCGCTGCTGATACTTCTCATCACCGGAATGGTGTTTCTGATGCAGATACCAGTATTCCTGAACTTCTTTGACAAGACGGGTACCAGCATGGACAGCATCCTGGGAAAATTCACCGCCACGGGCTATTTCGTAACGGTAGTCTGCGGCATCGCTGTACTCATCCTGCTGCACTTCCTGCTGAAGAAACTCGCTATATATAATAAGGTAAAAGCTACGCTGAGCGGACTGTGGCAGGGCATTATCTCACTGAAGGGCGTGAAAAACGTACCTCTCTATATAGCCCTCACGCTGGGCATCTGGCTGAGTTACTTCTTCCACTATTATCTCACGTTCCAGTGCTTTGAGGCGACATCGCATCTCAGTCTGATGTGTGGACTGGTAACCTTCATCGTGGGCAGCATCGCAGTCATCGTACCGACTCCCAACGGAGCAGGTCCGTGGCACTTTGCCGTGAAGACTATGCTCATTCTCTACGGCATCCAGCAGAACGATGCCCTCTTCTTCGTACTCATCGTCCACTCGGTGCAGACACTGCTCGTCATCTTTCTGGGTATCTATGCCTGGATTGCCCTGGCGTTTACGAAGAAGCTAAAAGCGAAGAGTGAAGAGCAAAGAATTCTCTTGCTTTAGGGCGTATGTCCAATTAAACATGAAACATTTAACATTAAAATAAAAATATTATGGCTGACATTAAGAATCTGAGTCCAGTTGAAATCTGGCGCAACTTCGACAAGTTAACACAAGTTCCACGTCCATCAGGACATTTGGGGAAAATTCAAGCTTATTTGCTCAACTGGGCAAAGGAAGCAGGTGTAGAGGCATTCCAGGATGCTGCGGGCAACATCGTAATGCGCAAGCCTGCCACTCCTGGTATGGAGAACCGCAAGGGCGTTATCCTCCAGGCTCACATGGACATGGTTCCTCAGAAAGCACCTGAGAGCAATCACGACTTTGAAAACGACCCTATCGAAACCATCATCGATGGCGACTGGGTTCGTGCTAATCATACTACCCTCGGAAGCGACGACGGTCTCGGCGTGGCTACCATCATGGCAGTCATGGAAGCTAAGGATTTGCAGCACGGTCCGGTAGAGGGTCTTATCACCGCTGACGAAGAGACAGGCATGTTTGGTGCCAACGGTCTTCCTGAGGGCGAGCTGAACGGCGATATTCTCCTGAACCTTGACACAGAGGTTTGGGGCGAGTTCGTCATCGGCAGCGCTGGCGGTATCGACATCACAGCAACACTCGACTATCAGGAGGTAGAGACTGACAAGGACGACGCAGCCGTTAAGGTTACCCTGAAGGGCTTGAAGGGCGGTCACTCAGGCATCGAGATCAACGAGGGCAGAGCCAACGCCAACAAGTGCATGGTTCGCTTCGTACGTGAGGCTATCTCAGAGCTTGATGCACGTCTGGCTTCATGGCAGGGCGGCAACATGCGCAATGCCATCCCATTCCAGGCACAGGTAGTATTGACCTTGCCGAAGGAGAACATAGAGGCTTTGAACGACATGGTAGCCGACTGGAAGGATGAACTCATCGACGAGTTCCAGGGTATCGAGGTAGCAGAGAACATAGAGTTCTTCACAGAGAACGTAGAGACTCCAGCCAAGGAGGTTCCTCAGGAGATTCAGGACAACCTGGTAGATGCCATCTTTGCTTGTCACGACGGCGTACTGCGTATGGCTCCATCTATGCCAGGCATCGTAGAAACCTCTTCAAACCTCGCCATCATCGAGATTGGCGAAGGCAAGGCAGCCATCAAGATTCTGGCTCGTTCCAGCCACGAGTACTACAAGATGTATCTCGCAACCATGATGGAGAGCTGCTTCAACATGGCAGGCATGAAGGTTGAATTCAGCGGTGCATACGGCGGCTGGAACCCTAACCCTAAGAGTGACATCCTGGAGCACGTACTGAAGGTTTACAAGGAGCAGAACGGCAAGGACGGCGTAGTTCAGGCTGTTCACGCTGGTTTGGAGTGCTCTATCATCCTGGGCAAGTATCCTCACCTTGATGTGGTTTCCTTCGGTCCTACATTGCTCAGCCCTCATACTGCAAACGAGCGCTGTCAGATTAGCTGCGTGGCTCCTTTCTGGAACCTGATGAAGCAGCTGTTGGCTGAAATTCCAGCAAAATAAGCAAGCAGAAAATTACAAAAAGATTAAAAAAGAAAGCCGGGAAAGAAATTTCTCGGCTTTTTTGTCCCTTTTCTCAATTAAAATCATTAACTTTGCAGGCGATTTCGCGAGGCTTGTCATACCGTAGTAATATACGTTACAACGACCTTGCACAAGTTTCAATTAATTATTAACAAAAATGGACGATTATCACGCGGAGAATTTCAATAATCAGTAAGGCGTGGAGATTCAGCAACCATAAAGATCGCACCAAGGCGATTCCTCAGGCTAATCTCCATACCTAAACCTTTTATTTTGTGGAGAATAGCAAACAATGAAGACTTTTTGGAATATAGACAAGAAACTGACTGTGCTCAACGAGTGGCAGCCAAATTGCTGGATACAAGTAACATGTCCAACCGACGAAGACCAGCGCCTGCTGGAAGAAGAATTCAAGATTCCTGATTATTTCCTCTCGGACATCAGCGATACTGACGAGCGTGCCCGCTACGAATATGACGACGGCTGGATGCTCATCATCCTGCGTATCCCTTACGTGAAGGAAATCCGAAGCCGTACGCCGTATACCACCGTGCCTCTGGGTATCATCCACAAGCGCGATGTGACCATAACCGTGTGCTATTACGAGACCAATATGATGATAGACTTCGTTAGCTATCAGCAGAAGCGCAACGAGGGATTCACCGATTATGTAGACATGATATTCCGTCTCTTTCTCTCCTCTGCCGTATGGTATCTGAAACGATTGAAACAAATCAACTCGCTCATCGAGAAAGCCAAGCGCAATCTGGACCACGGAGTAAACAACGAGAGCTTGATAGGACTCAGCCGCCTGCAAGACTCTCTCACCTACTTCAACACTTCAATCCGCGGCAATGAAAACCTTCTTTCAAAGCTGAAGTTCAAGTTGCAGGTGGACGAATTGGATGCCGATTTGATTGAAGATGTCAACATCGAGATGACACAGGCGAGAGAGACGACCAGCATCTATTCCGACATTCTGGAATCAACCATGGACACCTACTCCAGCATCATCAACAACAACATGAATACCACGATGCGTACCTTGACCAGTATCAGTATCGTCATGATGTTGCCAACTCTGATTTCCTCTCTCTTCGGTATGAACCTGATTAACGGAATGGAAGAAAGCCCATACGGCTTCGCCTTCGCCCTGGTTCTCTCATTCGTAGTATCAGGTCTCTCGTGGGGCTTCCTGAGATATAAGCGACTGTTATAAAAATATAAAAAATCGAATGTCTTACAAAGATATTCGATTTTTTTATTTAAGTTTGCAAATTATTAATAATAACAATGTGTGGCCGAATCGCTTTTTAGGAAACGACTACCGGCAAAGAAACTCGAATCATAAACTAAACAAAGTGAAATGATGGACTCTCTAGAAAACGCTCTGCTGCAGCAGGGCACCATGGAAGAACCTGCCAAGAAGATATACTCTTCCAAGCAGGAAGTACTCGAAAGAGTAAAAGAAATCGCACGTAGTGCAGAAGCTCCTGTGAAAGAAGAGCTTGATTTATTAAAGACAGTTTTCTACAAGTTGCACCTTGCAGAAAGAGATGCTCAGATGAAAGAGTATCTCGCAAAAGGTGGCGACCCGGAGAAATATGTACTTCTTCCAGATGATACTGAAGAAGCCTTTAAGGCAGAAATGCAGATTATCAAGGAAAAAAGAGCTAAGATTTTCCTTGCTCAAGAAGAAGAAAAGCAAGAAAACTTAGCTAAAAAACTTGAGATTATCGAGAAGATTAAGGCAATGACTACTTCACCTGAAGAGGTTAACAAATCATACCAGGACTTCAAGGCACTGCAGCAGGAATGGAAGGAAATCAAGGCTATCCCTGCTGACAAAGCTAACGAGGTATGGAAGAACTACCAACTCTACGTGGAGCAGTTCTACGATCTTCTGAAGCTCAACAATGAAGCACGCGAATATGACTTCAAGAAGAATCTTGAAGCCAAGACTAAGTTGTGCGAAGCTGCAGAAAAACTGGCAGAAGACACCGATGTCATCTCAGCCTTCCACCAGTTGCAGGATCTCCATCAGCAGTATCGTGAAATCGGTCCTGTAGCCAAAGAACTGAGAGAGGAAATCTGGGCTCGCTTCAAGGCAGCCAGCACCATCATCAACAAGAAGCATCAGCAGCACTTCGAGGACTTGAGAGCCAAGGAGGAAAAGAACCTTGCTGACAAGACCGCACTTTGCGAAAAGGTTGAGGCCATCAACCAGACAGAATACAAGCAGGCGTCTGACTGGGAGAATGCTACAAAGGAAGTGATTGGGTTACAGAACGAATGGAAGAAGATCGGTTTTGCTCCACAGAAAATGAACGTGAAGATCTTTGAGCGTTTCCGTATCGCCAACGATACTTTCTTCAGCAACAAGGCAGAATTCTTCAAGGGACTGAAGGATCTATATGCCAGCAATATCGCCAAGAAGCAGGAGCTCGTGGAAAAGGCTAAAGCTTTAGCCGACAGCACCGAGTGGAAGAAGACCGGCGACAAACTCATCTCACTGCAAAAGGAATGGAAGAAAACAGGTGTCGTACCTCGCAAGCAGGGCGACGTTCTGTGGAAAGAGTTCCTGACTGCCTGCAACAAGTTCTTCGATGCCCGCAACAAGCAGAATGCCGGTACACGCAGCGAGGAACATACCAACCTGGAGAAGAAGCGTGCCATCATCGCGCAACTCAAGGAACTCATCGAAAATGCAGGCGAAGGCTTCCAGAAGAAAGTTCAGGAGTTGACCGCACAATACAATGCCGTTGGTCATGTTCCTTTCAAGGAGAAAGACAAGCTGTACGAAGAATACCACAGCGTACTGAACAAGGTATACAAGGAGTTGCGCATCAGTAACGGCAAGCGTCATCTCAACAACTTCAAGAACAATCTGAAGAATGTTGCAGAGCAGGGCACTAATGCCTTGGACAACGAGCGTGGCAAGTTGTTGCGTCGCTACGACCAGCTGAGAAACGAGATTACTACCTATGAGAATAACCTCGGCTTCCTCAATGCAGCCAGCAAGAAGGGCAACAGCCTCGTAGAGGAAATGAACCGTAAGGTAGAAAAACTCAAGGCAGACCTCGAGATTATCAAGCAGAAGATCAAGGCTATTGATGCCGAGAACAAATAAAACAACAAAACCCAGGGCGCTTGCCCTGGGTTTTATTGTTTATCCAAGTTTCGCATGCAAGGATTATAAACAAAAAAGCATCTTCCATTTCTGAAAGATGCTAACCTGTTGGGATACCCGGACTCGAACCAGGAATGACAGGACCAGAATCTGTAGTGTTACCATTACACCATATCCCAATAAATTCTATTAAAACCATCTTAAGTAAGCGAAGTTGGGATACCCGGACTCGAACCAGGAATGACAGGACCAGAATCTGTAGTGTTACCATTACACCATATCCCAATATGCTTAGCAAAAGAATCGGTTATGATTTCATTTGCGGTTGCAAAGGTACAACATTTTTTTGTATCTCCAAAATTTTTCCCCACTTTTTTCTAAAAAAACTCAATTTTTATCGATTTTGAGTGATTTTTCATGTAATTAGCGTATCTTTGTAGCATTAAAACAACAAGTAAAAATATAAATGAACACAATTAAGCAACTCGTAGAGACAATTAAAGAAGGTATACAAGAGAAAAAAGGTCAAGATATCGTAATCGCAGACCTCAGTGAAATAGATGGCAGCATTGCCAAATACTTCATCATCTGTCAGGGTGGCTCCCCTACCCAGGTAGAAGCCATCGCAGAATCAGTGGGCGACATCTGCCGCAAGAACTTGGGCGAAAAGCCAGTCAACGTGGCAGGACTCGGCAACGACCAGTGGGTAGCCATGGACTTCGTGGACGTACTGGTTCACATCTTCCTGCCGGAGGTGAGAGCCTATTACGATCTGGAGCACCTTTGGGCAGACGCCAAGCTTACCCATGTGCCAAACCTTGACTAAGAGGAACAGGCTTGCAGGATAAGTACAAGCAAGGATAAAGATATACATTATTATAATAAGCATATTAATATATGGAACAAAGCAACAACTTCAACAATCAAGGCGGAGGCAAGGGACCTAAGATGCCTAGATTTAACATGAACTGGCTTTACACCATTATTCTCATTGCTCTGATAGCTTTGTTTTTTAGTGGTGGTGGTGATGCCCTAGGCGGAGGTGCTGCCAAAGAAGCAACGTACACAGAATTCAAACAGTATGTTGACAAAGGCTATGTACTGAGCGTAGTGGCTAACAAAACAGAAAATACGCTTAAAATATACATCAACCCGAAATATACTCGCGATGTATATAAAATGAGCGCACAGAACGTGGGACCGAACCCATACGTAAAAGTACAATTCGGTTCTGTGGACGAAGTAGACCGGTATGGCAACCAGATGGTCAAGGAGAAGAAAATCCGTTCTTTCAGTTATGACAACAAGAAAGACAACGACTTCTGGAACCTGATTATCAGCCTGGCTCCACTGCTTCTCTTCTTCCTCTTCATCTATTGGATGTCGGGCAGAATGGGCAGCGGCATGAGCAACATGGGTGGCGGAATCTTCAACGTCGGAAAGAGCAAGGCAAAGATGTACGAGAAGGGTAATGCCATCGGCATCACCTTCAAGGACGTTGCCGGACAGGAAGGAGCCAAGCAGGAAGTACAGGAAATCGTTGACTTCCTCAAGAACCCTAAAAAATATACCGACCTGGGCGGTAAGATTCCTAAGGGCGCCCTTCTCGTAGGCCCTCCGGGAACCGGTAAGACTCTTCTGGCAAAGGCTGTAGCAGGCGAAGCAGGCGTACCTTTCTTCTCTATGAGCGGTTCCGACTTCGTAGAAATGTTCGTTGGTGTGGGCGCATCACGTGTCCGCGACCTCTTCCGTCAGGCAAAGGAGAAATCACCTAGCATCATCTTCATCGATGAGATTGATGCCGTGGGCCGTGCCAGAAGCAAAAACCCAGCTATGGGTGGCAATGATGAACGTGAGAATACCCTGAATGCCCTCCTTACCGAGATGGACGGATTCGGCACCAACAGCGGTGTCATCATCCTGGCAGCCACCAACCGCGTAGACATGCTCGACAGCGCCCTGCTTCGTGCGGGTCGTTTCGACAGAGAAATCCACGTAGATCTCCCAGGTTTGAACGAGCGTAAAGCTATCTTCCTGGTTCACCTCAAGCCTATCAAGATTGACGAGACGGTAGATGTAGACCTTCTGGCACGTCAGACTCCAGGTTTTTCTGGTGCCGACATCGCCAATGTATGTAACGAGGCTGCCCTTATCGCAGCCCGCCACGACAAAAAAGCTGTCTGCAAACAGGATTTCCTGGATGCCGTAGACCGTATCGTAGGCGGATTAGAGAAGAAGACCAAGGTGATGACTGCCGATGAGAAGCGCAGCATCGCCCTTCATGAGGCTGGTCATGCTACTATCTCATGGTTCTGCCAATATGCCAACCCTCTCATCAAGGTAACCATCGTTCCTCGCGGCCAGGCTCTTGGAGCAGCGTGGTATCTCCCTGAAGAGCGCCAGATTACCACCAAGGAGCAGATGCTCGACGAGATGTGCTCACTGATGGGTGGACGTGCCGCCGAGGAACTCTTCACGGGTCACATTTCATCAGGAGCGATGAACGACCTGGAGCGTGCCACCAAGAGTGCATACGGCATGGTAGCCTACCTGGGTATGAGCAAGACTTTGCCAAATATCTGCTTCTACAACCGGAACGAGTATTCATTCCAGCGTCCATACTCAGAGACAACAGCCCGCGAGATAGACGAAGAGGTACTCAAGATGGTGAACGAGCAGTATACCCGTGCCAAGAACATCCTGATGGAGCACAAGGAAGGTCACAACGCCCTCGCCGAGCTGCTGATTCAGAAGGAAGTAATCATGGCAGAAGACGTAGAGCATATCTTCGGCAAGCGACCATGGTTGAGCCGTTCACAGGAAATCATGGAAGACGAGCAGCCAAAGATTGACGATGCAGTAAAGGAACTGCCGGAAGTACAGGCTGCCATCAAAGAGCACGAAGCGGCTAAGAAGAACGCTGACGATTCTGAGGAAACTCCAGAGAACGAAAGCGACAAGGAGAATCCTAGTGAGAATAACAACGGGAAAAATAACGAATAATAATCAGAACCATGACTGACAAACAGAAAAATCTAGTGATAAGATCCATTACAGGCGTACTCTTCGTCGCCTGTATGGTTTCTTGCTTCCTGAATCCTAGAGCGATGGTATTTCTCTTCGCCCTCATTACAGGACTTAGCATCTGGGAGTATTGCGGACTGGTAAACGGAAAGGAAGACGTAACTGTCAACCGCTTCATCACCACCGTGGCAGGCGTATATCTCTTTCTTGCCGTGGCAGGTTTCCGTACCGGCATCGTGACAAACTTCATCGTTTTCGTGCCTTACCTGCTCACCATCGTTTATCTCTTCATTGCAGAACTTTACACGGGCAACAAGGACGCCATCAACGACTGGGCATATACCATGCTTTCGCAGATGTATATCGCCCTGCCATTCTCAATGATTAACGTACTGGCGTTTGAGACATCCACATTCGACGGACAGATACATTATGACATGCTCTTGCCTTTGAGCATCTTCATCTTCCTCTGGACCAACGATACGGGTGCCTACTGTAGCGGTTCGCTCTTCGGCAAACACAAGCTGTTTCCACGTATCAGTCCAGCCAAGAGTTGGGAAGGCAGTATCGGAGGTGGCATCTTCGTCATCATTGCAGCCATCATCATCGGCTATCTGGCAAACGACGGTGCAGCTCATCGCCTGAGCATTCCAGGATGGGTAGGCTTGGGATTGGTAGTTACGTTCTTCGGCACCTGGGGCGATTTGGTAGAAAGTCTCTTCAAACGTACCCTGGGAGTGAAGGACAGTGGCACCATTCTTCCGGGACATGGTGGCATGCTAGACCGTTTCGACTCCTCCCTCATGGCAATCCCTGCAGCTGTAATCTATCTCTATACCTTGCAGCTTTTCGGATAAGTTTTTGAGACAACAAAAGTTTTCGATATAAAAGAAAAAAATCCAAGCTAGATTTGCTCTAACTTGGATTTTTTGTTTTCTATCAATTATTCCATTTCTTCCTTCTGCGTCTGGCTGAGTTGCTCAGCAGCCTGTTTAGCACGTTTCGCCTCCTCTTCAGCCAATCTTTTCGCTTCCTCCGCTTTTTTTCTTGCAGCCTCAGCAGCAGCCTCGGCCTCAGCTCTTTCCTTGGCAAGGCGGAGGAGTCGCTCTCTGCGCTTAACCAACAAGCCATGCATGATGGTTGCTGCTTCGTCAGGAGCCATCTGATTGCCAAGACGTTCGCGCACCACCTGATATTCTGCCAGCATACGTTCTCTACCCTCTTTACCTGGCAACAGCTGATAAAGCTGGTCGGCAATGGCATCTATCTTGAAACGGTCGGCAAACATTTCCTGCACCACTTCCTTATCGGCTATCAGATTAACCAGCGAGATGTACTTGCACGACATGATATGATCAAACGCAAAGCGGACAAGACGAGGCAATGGAGTCTCGTAGCAAACCACCTGAGGCACGTTGAAAAGAGCCGTTTCCAGCGTAGCCGTACCACTCGTTACCAGAGCTGCCGTAGAATGAGAAAGCAACTGATAGGTCTTGTTATGCACCATCTTGACAGGCGTTCCCTTGACAAACTGCTCATAATACTTATCCTCAATGGAAGGCGCACCAGCCAAAACCATCTGAAAATCCTCAAACCGTTCAGCTACCTCAATCATGGCAGGCAGATTATCCTTGATTTCCTGCAACCTGCTACCCGCCAACAAAGCCAGGATTGGCCTATGAATATCAAGCTGATTCTCTGTACAGAACTCCTCAAATGGCTGCTGATATCCGACACGGAATTCATTCACCTCTTGCGCAGTAGGATTACCTACATAATGTATCGGATAGTGATGCTTTTTCTCATAGAAAGGCACCTCGAAAGGCAGGATAGAGAACATCTCGGCAATGTCTCTCCGAATGCTACGGATTCGCCATTCCTTCCAAGCCCATATCTTAGGAGAAATATAATAATAAGCCGGGATATTCGTATTCTTTTTCAAGAACTTTGCGATATTGAGATTAAAGCCGGGATAATCCACCAGGATAACTACATCAGGTTTCCATTTCACGATATCATCCTTACACATCTTCATGTTGGAAAAGATGGTTCCCAGATGCAACAGAACGGGAACGAAGCCCATATAAGCCAGTTCTTTATAATGCTTCACACGAGTACCTCCCTCGGCAGCCATCAAATCGCCTCCGAAGAACCTAAACTCAGCAAATTCATCCACTTTTTTCAGTGAACGCATCAACCTACTGGCATGCAGATCACCACTCGCCTCACCTACTATCAAATAATACTTCATGATACTTATTTTTTTACTTTGAACTTTGAGATTTGAACATTGAACTTTATGATTAGTTTTCTTGCTATAAATGAAAGGTCATTTTCTAGCAAAAGCACATCATAAAGTTCAATATTCAATGTTCAAAGTTTTTGATCCAATCATAATCCGTGACATCAATCTTAGTTGGCGTGATGGCTATATATCCATTGTTTACAGCCCACTGATCGGTATCCGTAGCCTCAGGCTCGTCATTACGGTATTCTCCTACCATCCAATAGTAATCATATCCGTGAGGATGCGTACGGTGAACCACCTCATTGATCCATGAGCCATGCGTCATCCGGCAAGCCTTGAAGCCCTTGAAAGGAGGCATGGCTGGAAAATTGACATTCAGACAGGTATACTTAGGCAAGCCTTTCTCCAACACCATTTTAACCACCTTCAGCACGCCATCACGCAAAGGCATTAAGTCAGCATTTTCATCATAGTTGCAACTACTGAAGGCGATGCTTGGAATATGCTGCATGCAACCCTCTTTCGCTACCCCCATCGTGCCGGAATAATGATTGTTGACACTCGAATTATCCCCATGATTAATACCACCGATAACGAGATCGGGTCTGCGACCATCAAGCAACTGATCCAAAGCCAGTTTCACACAGTCGACCGGTGTTCCGCTACACGACCATACCACCACATCATCGCCCATATTATGACGTCGCTTGAGACGCAAGGGAGTAGTAGCCGAAAAGGCACAGGCGAATCCGGAACGGGCACTTTCCGGAGCCACAACTAAGAGTTCACACCAGTCCTTCAAGAAGCTGACCAGTGTCTTGATTCCATTGGCATGATAGCCATCATCATTCGAAATTAATACTAACGGTTTCCTATTTTCCATAAAAATATCTTTCTTTTTGGTGCAAAAGTACGAAAAAACCTTTAAAGTAACACAATTCTCACATTATTTTTGTATCTTTGCCGAAAATTTACTAAGAAAATGGGAAAGATAATCGCATTAGCTAATCAAAAAGGCGGTGTCGGCAAGACTACCACCACGATAAATTTGGCTGCATCATTGGCCACTCTCGAGAAGACCGTTCTAGTGGTTGACGCTGACCCACAGGCCAACGCATCCAGTGGATTGGGAGTAGATATCAGCGAGGTTGATTGCTCTATCTATGAGTGCATCATCGACCACACGGATGTCCGTGATGCCATCTACACCACCGACATCAATGGCCTGGATATCATTCCTAGCCATATCGACTTGGTGGGAGCAGAGATTGAAATGCTGAATCTTAAGAATCGCGAGAAGGTTATCAAAAATCTTCTGGAACCTATCCGCGACGAATATGATTTTATACTCATCGATTGTTCCCCATCACTGGGTCTCATCACCGTCAACTCGCTTACAGCAGCTGACAGCGTAATTATCCCTGTGCAATGTGAATATTTCGCTCTTGAAGGAATTAGCAAATTGCTCAACACCATCAAAATCATCAAGAGTAAACTCAATCCGAAATTAGAGATCGAAGGCTTCTTGCTGACGATGTACGACAGCCGTCTTCGCCTTGCCAACCAGATTTACGATGAGGTAAAGCGACATTTCCAGGAGCTGGTATTCAAAACCGTAATCCAGCGCAATGTGAAATTGAGCGAGAGCCCTAGCCACGGTCTGCCTGTCATCCTTTACGATGCAGAAAGCAATGGTGCAAAGAACCATCTGGCATTGGCCAAGGAAATTATCAACAAGAATAGTTAAGATTTGGAAATTGAACCCTTCAAGAAAGTTCAATATTCAAAATTCAAAGTTCAAACTAAAAAATGGCAGTACACAAGAAATATAACAACGGAACAAAAAGCAATGCGCTTGGCCGCGGTCTCGATGCCCTCATATCCACAGAGGGCGTTCGCACCCAAGGCAGCAGCACAATCAATGAAATAGCCATCGATCAGATCGAGGCTAATCCCAACCAGCCACGACGCGAATTTGACGAAGAGGCTTTGCACGAACTGGCAGAAAGCATCAAGGCAATAGGCATCATTCAGCCCATCACCCTACGCCAAGTTGCAGAAAACCACTTCCAGATTATAGCAGGTGAGCGCCGCTGGAGAGCTTCGCAATTGGCAGGACTGACCGCCATTCCTGCTTACATCCGCACCATCAGCGATGAGAACGTGATGGAAATGGCGCTCGTAGAGAACATCCAGCGCCAGGACCTCAACGCTATAGAAATCGCCCTGGCATACGAGCATCTCCTGGAGAACGAAGGAATGACACAGGAAAAGATTTCTGAAAGAGTAGGCAAAAGCCGAGCAGCCATTGCCAACTATCTCCGATTACTCAAGTTGCCGGCACAGGTACAGATGGCACTCCAGAAGAAAGAAATAGACATGGGACACTGCAGAGCCTTGCTCGCACTGGACAGTCCGTCTCTACAGATCAAGCTCTTCAAGGAGATTCAGAAAAACGGCTATTCCGTGCGCAAAGTGGAAGAAATGGTACAGCACCTGAAAAACGGGGAAGACATCGAAAGCGGCAAGAAAACGATAGCAGCAAAAGCTCAGTTGCCTGAGGAATTCACTGCCATCAAGAACCGCTTGTCACAGTTTCTTGCTACTAAGGTTCAATTCACCTGCTCGCCAAAGGGAAAAGGAAAAATTAGCATTCCGTTCGCCAATGAAGAAGAACTGGAACGCATCATGAAAGTTTTCGACCAATTGAAACAAGAATAAATGAGATTAGAAAATATCGGTATCACGGCTTTACTGCTGGTTAGCTCTACGCTTTCTTACGCACAGAAAAACAGAGAGAAGACCGATGTCAACGTACCTGCCATCGCCTCTGCCGACTCGGTAAAGATGCCTGTCGACTCTGTTCTCACTGCGCAAGACAGCAGCAACCTGGCAAAGCTCAACCAATCGCTCAAACCAGTTAAGAAAAAACGCGACTGGAGCACCTGGCACCCAGAAGCAAAAAGAGCTATGTGGATGGCGCTCGTCTTGCCGGGAGCAGGCCAAATATACAATCGTAAGTATTGGAAACTGCCTATCATATACGGCGGTTTCGTAGGTTGCGCATACGCCATCACCTGGAATAACCAGATGTATCACGACTATTCGCAAGCCTACCTTGACATCATGGACGATGATCCTAACACGCAAAGCTATAACCAGTTCTTGCACTTAGGAGCAACCATTGACGCTTCAAACATCGATCGTTACAAGGAAATATTCCGCAAAAGAAAAGATAAATTCCGCAGATGGAGAGATATGGGAGTATTTGTCATGATTGGTGTATACGCATTCTCTGTCATTGATGCCTATGTAGACGCATCGCTGTCTGAATTTGACATTTCAGACGATTTGACACTTAGAGTGGAGCCTACGGTCATGAACGACAAGCGAACCAACAATCCGTTCAAGTCAGCATCGCTCGGCTTACAATGCTCACTCAAATTTTAGCAAAATGAACAAAATATCTCTTACAACAAAATAATGACGAGAAAATAGAACAGAAAAAAAAGAAATGAAGAAGATTATAATCATGGCAGCCGCCTTGCTTTTGGGATTGCAGGGCATGAATGCTCAAACAGAAAACGAAGAAAACGACGACATCATCACCGTAACTGATAAAGACGGAAAATCAGAGGAAATTGAAATTCCAGAAGGAATGGAAGACAACCTCGACAGCCTCTTACATCTTTACAATACACAGACATATCTCATGCCGGATACTTCCTGCAACTATCAGGACATCAATCCCGTATTCGATAAAGAGGTATACGTAGACCGCTTGAAGAGAATGCCTACCATCATTGAAATGCCATACAATGAAGTGGTACAGAAATTCATCGACCGCTACAGCGGTAAGCTGCGCAGATCGGTAAGCTTCATGTTGGGAGCCAGCAATTTCTACATGCCTATCTTTGAGGAAGCGCTTGAAGCATACAATCTTCCACTGGAGTTGAAATATCTCCCTGTCATCGAATCAGCCCTCAATCCTATGGCAATATCACGCGTAGGAGCCACAGGTTTATGGCAGTTTATGTTGCCAACAGGCAAGAGATATGGACTGGAAGTGAACACATTGGTAGATGAGCGCCGCGATCCGGTGAAGGCATCATACGCTGCAGCACACTATCTGAGCGACCTCTACAAGATATTCGACGACTGGAGTCTTGTCATTGCTGCATACAACTGCGGTCCAACCAATGTCAACAAGGCTATCCATCGCGCTAAGGGTAATGCTGATTACTGGAACATCTATCCATATCTTCCAAAAGAGACTCGTGGATATGTCCCAGCATTCATTGCAGCCAACTACATCATGAACTACTATTGCGACCACAATATCTGCCCAATGGTAACAGAATTGCCAGTAAAGACAGATACCGTACTGGTCAACAAGGATATTCACCTGGAACAGATTGCCCAGGTTCTCAACATCAACATCGAGCATCTCCGCAATCTCAACCCACAGTACCGTCGTGACATCATCAACGGTCTCAATAAGCCAATGGCGCTAAGATTGCCATCTACACTGATTGGTTCTTTCATCGACCAGGAAGATTCCATCTGTGCATACAAGGCAGACGAACTGTTCCTGAAGCGTACATTTGTAGATATAAACGACGCCGAGCCATCAGTCAGCCGCTCACGCAGCAGCTATAGCCGTCGCAGTATCAGCAGTTCATCCCGCTCTTCACGCAGCAGCCGCAGCAAGAAGGGAAAGAACAAGAAAAAGACAAGAACAAAGAGTGTAACCATCAGAAACGGAGACACCCTTTCAGAAATAGCAGCACGCAATGGAACTACCGTTAAGAAGTTGCGCAAGCTTAACAAAATTAGCGGCAATCATATTCGTGCCGGAAAGAAACTCAAAGTAAAATAATAATTATAGGGAGGGTACATTATGGATGACCAGAACTTGAAAGACCTAGAAAGAGAGCAAGCTGATAATGAATTGATAGGCAATGCCTTTCAACATCTGCTCAACACCTACCTCAGTTCAAGACACAGAAAAAAGGTAGATATTGTAACCAAGGCGTTCAATTTCGCCCGCCAGGCGCACAAAGGGGTGCGCCGATTATCGGGCGAGCCATATATCATGCACCCTATCGCAGTGGCACAGATCGCTTGCGAAGAAATGGGATTGGGCTCTACCAGTATCTGTGCAGCCCTGCTGCATGACGTAGTGGAAGACACAGACTATACGGTAGAAGACATCGCCAATATCTTTGGCACCAAAATAGCCCAGATCGTTGATGGACTCACCAAGATCAGTGGTGGAATCTTCGGCGACAAGGCTTCTGCACAGGCAGAAAACTTCAAGAAACTGCTGCTTACCATGAGCGATGACATCCGCGTTATCCTCATCAAGATTTGCGACCGTCTGCACAATATGCGCACCCTCCAGTCGCAGCCAGCCAACAAGCAGTACAAGATTGCGGGCGAGACCTTATATATATATGCACCACTCGCCAACCGTTTGGGACTGAACAAGATTAAAACCGAGTTGGAAGATCTCAGCTTCAGATACGACCATCCACAGGAATATGCCAACATAGAGCATAAGCTTGCGGATACAGAAGCACAACGAGATATTCTCTTCGATAATTTTACCCATCCTATCCGTGAAGAGCTTGACAAACTGGGTGTAGAATACAAGATCAAGGCACGTGTAAAGAGTCCGTATTCCATCTGGAACAAGATGCAGAACAAGCACGTATCCTTCGATGAAATCTACGATATTCTTGCGGTTCGCATCATCGTGACACCAAAGAACAGAGCCAACGAAGTAAACGAATGCTTCAATGTCTATGTTGCCATCAGCAAGATATACAAGAGTCATCCGGACCGTCTCCGCGACTGGCTCAACCATCCAAAGGCAAACGGCTATCAGGCGCTTCACGTTACCCTGATGAGCAAACTGGGTAGATGGATTGAAGTGCAGATCAGGAGCGACCGCATGGACGAGGTGGCAGAGAAAGGCTTTGCTGCTCACTGGAAGTACAAGGAAGGTGGTGAATATACCGAGGACGAGAACGAATTGAACGACTGGCTGAGCACCATCAAGGAGATTCTGGACGATCCACAACCAGACGCCATGGACTTCCTCGATGCCATCAAGCTGAACCTCTATGCTTCGGAAATCTTCGTATTTACTCCTAAGGGAGAAATCAAGACAATGCCGGCAGGATGTACGGCGCTCGACTTTGCCTTCCAGATACATACCTTCCTGGGAAGCCACTGTATAGGAGCCAAGGTAAACCACAAGCTGGTGCCATTGAGCCACAAGCTGCAAAGTGGAGACCAGATAGAAATCCTCACCTCCAAGAGTCAGCATGTACAGCAGGCATGGGTCAATTTTGTCAGCACAGCCAAGGCAAAGAGCAAGATTCAAGCTATCCTGCGCCGCGATTCCAGAGAAATCCAGAAAAAGGGCGAAGGCATTCTCCTGGATTGGCTGAACAAGAACGGCATGGAAATGACAACATCGGTCATCGACCGTCTCTGCGAATACCATAATATCCAGAAGCATGAAACCTTTTTCCAGTCTCTTGGCGACCATTGCATCATTTTGGGCTACAAGGATTTGGATGAGCTCTTAGGAAAAAACAAAAAGCCAAAGCAAACCTCCAGCTGGCGCAACTATATTCCATTCCTTGGCAAAACCAAAGACAAGGAACAAGCTGAAGGAACTGTCAAGCCGCAAGAGTTGTTTATTGTAGGCAAGGATTTCAATAAGAAGAAACCGCTCATCATTACAGAAGAGAACATCAATCAGTTTATCTTCACAGACTGTTGTCATGCCATTCCTGGTGATGATATCATGGGGTACATTGACAACAAGAACCGCATCGAGATACACAAACGCTCATGCTCTGTGGCTGCAAAACTGAAGTCCAGCTACGGCAACCGCATCGTTGATGCAAAATGGGATATGCACAAGAAGCTGCTCTTCGATGCAACCATTGAAATCAAGGGTATCGACCGCAAGGGTATGCTGCTTGATGTGAGCAAGGTTATCAGCGACCAGCTCGGCATCAATATCCACAAGCTCACTATCAGTAGCGACAATGGTATCTTTGATGGTACCATAGAACTCCGCATCCACGATCGTGAGGAGGTAAAGATCATCATGGATCAGCTCAAAAAGATTGAGGACTTGCAGGAAGTACAGAGAATCCGATAATCAGATAGTTAGAAGTTAGGAGTTGGAAGTTTTCACTTCCAGCTTCTAACTTCCATCATATTTAATCATAAACAACAAACTTAAAAACAATGAAAAAATTATTCTTATCATTTTTGATGATGTTGACCCTATTGCCTTTGGCAGCAGCCAACAAGTATGATAATCCCGACACGATTGTAGTATCTCGTGATGGTACCGGCGAATTCCGCACCATCGACGAAGCTATCGAAGTTTGTCGTGCCTTCATGGAATACACCAAGGTAATCTATGTAAAGAAAGGAGTTTATAAGGAAAAGCTCATCATCCCTTCATGGCTCACCAACATCATCATCTGCGGTGAAGACCGTGACCAAACCATCATCACATGGGACGATCATGCCAACATCAAGATGCCTGCAGGTGGACTCGATTCAGAATCTGCAGTAAAGGGCAAACCGATGGGTACATTCCGCACTTATACCCTGAAGGTACAGGGCTGTTACATCACCCTGAAGAACATCACGATTGAGAACAATGCTGCCAAACTGGGACAAGCAGTCTCCCTGCATCTTGAAGGCGATCATATCCTGGTTCAGAACTGCCGTCTGCTGGGCAATCAGGATACCGTTTATACAGGTATAGCCAACAACCGTTCAGCTTTCTACGATTGCTATATTGAGGGAACCACCGATTTCATCTTTGGTCCGGGAAGAGCATGGTTTGAGAATTGTGAGATTCGCAGCAAGGCCAACAGCTACATTACTGCTGCCTCTAGCCCAGCCGGTCAGGAATTTGGCTATGTATTCAACAAGTGCAAACTTACCGCCGAGCCAGGCGTAGACAAGGTTTATCTGGGCAGACCATGGCGCCCTTATGCAGCTACCCTCTTCATGAATTGCGAAATGGGTAGTCACATCCGTCCTGAAGGATGGCACAACTGGGGCAAGCAGAGCAACGAACAGACAGCCCGCTACAGCGAGTACAACAACCATGGTGCTGGTGCAGCAACCAAGGGCAGAGTAGCCTGGAGCCATCAGCTCACCAAGAAAGAAGCAGCTAAAGTTACCATCAAGAATGTCTTCGGTGAAGAAGCGTGGTAACCCTAGCTAATCATAAAGTTCTATGCTCAATGTTCAAAATTCAAAGTACTACACCAGCCCATCGAGCTGCTTTTTGAGTTCCTTGAGCTGATCTCTCACAGATATAAGGGTGTCGAGAACGTCAGATGACTTCTCGGCACCCGCTCTGTTTTGACTCAGATACTTACGTGCCGCAGCAATCTTCAATCCCTTCACCTTAATGAGGTTATAGATCAGCTTTACCTGTTCAATATCCTTCTCGGTATATTGACGAACCTTGTTTCCGGAAACCTTTGGTTTCAGAAAAGGGAACTCCTTCTCCCAATATCTCAAAGAAGATTCATTAACACCTATTTCTTCTGCCACTTCCTTGATTGAATAGTATAATTTTGCTGGTTTATCTGAATTTATAGCCATTTTTTCCGTCTTTAATTTCAAAAATAATTAATTTAGTTGCAAAATTAAACAATTCTTCTTATCTTTGCAAAGAATTTCGAAAAAAAATAAAGATCAAGACAAAAATAATATGATGACAGCTAATGAAGTGCGCGAATCCTTCAAGAAATTCTTCGAAGGTAAGGGCCACAAAATTGTTCCATCAGCACCTATGGTTATCAAGGATGACCCAACGCTGATGTTTACAAACGCTGGTATGAACCAGTGGAAAGACATCATCCTCGGTACGAAAGACCCAGGCAAGGATGTTCGTCGTGTTGATACTCAAAAATGTCTCCGTGTAAGCGGTAAGCACAACGACCTCGAAGAGGTGGGTCACGATACTTACCACCACACCATGTTCGAGATGCTCGGTAACTGGAGCTTTGGCGACTACTTCAAGGAAGGCGCCATCGATATGGCTTGGGAATACCTGACCGGAGTGTTGAAACTCAACCCTGCCGACCTCTATGTTACCGTATTCGAGGGTAGCAAGGAGGAAGGTCTGGAACGCGACAACGAGGCAGCTGGTTACTGGGCTAAGCACGTGCCAGCCGACCACATCATCAATGGTAACAAGCACGACAACTTCTGGGAGATGGGCGATACAGGTCCTTGCGGTCCTTGCTCAGAGATTCACGTGGATTCACGTACTCCAGAGGAGAAGGCTCAGGTGCCTGGCCGCGAATTGGTGAACAAGGATAACCCACAGGTCATCGAAATCTGGAACATCGTGTTCATGCAGTACAACCGCAAGGCTGATGGTTCTCTCGAACCACTCCCAATGCACGTTATCGATACAGGTATGGGCTTCGAGCGCTTGGTTCGCATGTTGCAGGACAAGCACTCTAACTATGATACAGATATCTTCCAGCCAATCATCAAGGAAATCGAGGCTATCTCTGGCAAGAAGTATGGCTTCACTACTCCTACTGGTGAGAATGGTGAGGGTAAGGATGAGCAGGAGAAGATCGACATCGCTATGCGTGTTTGCGCCGACCACCTCCGTGCCGTAGCCTTCTCTATCGCCGACGGTCAGTTGCCAAGCAATGCCAAGGCTGGTTACGTAATCCGCCGTATCTTGCGCCGTGCCGTACGTTACGCTTACACATTCCTCGGTCAGAAGCAGGCATTCATGTACAAGCTCGTCAATGTTTTGGTAGAGCAGATGGGTGCAGCCTTCCCAGAGTTGCCAGCTCAGCAGGAGCTCATCACCCGCGTGATGAAAGAGGAAGAGGATTCATTCCTCCGCACCTTGGAGAAGGGTATCAACCTCCTCAATGGCGACATGGACGAGCTCAAGGCTCATGGCGAGACTCAGCTCGATGGCGTAAGCGCATTCCGCCTCTTCGATACCTACGGTTTCCCTCTCGACCTGACAGAGCTTATCTGCCGTGAGAATGGTTACACAGTAGATGCTGCAGGCTTCGACGAGGAGATGAAGAAGCAGAAAGAGCGTGCCCGCAATGCTGCTGCCGTAGAGAATGGCGACTGGGAGGTTTTGAAGGAAGGCGACCAGAACTTCGTGGGTTACGACTATACAGAATATGAGTGCCACATCCTGCGCTACCGCAAGGTGACTCAGAAGAAGAACTCTTTCTATGAGTTGGTACTCGACAACACTCCATTCTATGGTGAGATGGGTGGACAGGTTGGCGACAAGGGTGTACTCGTTAACGAGGATGAGACCATCCAGGTTATCGACACCAAGCGCGAGAACAACCAGAGCATCCACATCGTAAAGGAGTTGCCAAAGGATGTAAACGCTGATTTCATGGCTTGCGTTGATATCGAAAGCCGCGAGGGAAGCGCTGCCAACCATACAGCTACCCACTTGCTCGACTACTGCCTGAAGCAGGTTTTGGGCGACCACGTAGAGCAGAAGGGTTCTTATGTAGATAAGGACACCTTACGTTTCGACTTCTCTCACTTCCAGAAGGTAACTGATGAGGAGCTCCGCAAGGTAGAGCACATGGTAAACGAGATGATCCGTGCCGACTATCCATTGGATGAGCACCGCGATACTCCTATTGAGGAGGCTAAGGAGCTTGGCGCTATCGCCCTCTTCGGCGAGAAGTATGGCGACAAGGTTCGTGTGGTTCGCTTCGGTCCATCTGCTGAGTTCTGTGGTGGTATTCACGCCAAGAGCACCGGCAAGATTGGTTTCTTCAAGATTATCTCTGAGAGCAGCGTAGCAGCTGGCATCCGCCGTATCGAGGCTTTGACTGGCAAGGCTTGCGAGGAGGCTATCTACGGTTTGCAGGATACCATCGTAGCCTTGAAGGGCTTGTTCAACAACGCCAAGGATCTCGAAGGTGTCATCAGAAAGTACATCGACGAGCACGATGCCTTGAAGAAGGATGTTGAGAAGTTCCAGGCTCAGGCTGTAGAGCGTGCCAAGGACAAGCTTGTAGAGAATGCAAGAGAAATCAACGGTGTGAAGGTTGTTACAGCCGTATTGCCAATGGAGCCAGCAGCTGCCAAGGATTTGGTATTCAAGGTTCGCGAGGCATTGCCAGAGAACATGATCTGCGTGGTAGGTTCTGTTTATAACGACAAGCCTATGCTCAGCGTAATGTTCAGCGATGATATGGTAAAGGATCACGGTTTGAATGCTGGTAAGATGATTCGCGAAGCTGCCAAGTTGATTCAGGGTGGCGGTGGCGGTCAGCCTCACTATGCTCAGGCTGGCGGTAAGAACAAGGACGGCTTGAGCGCTGCAGTAGATAAGGTTGTAGAGTTGGCTCAGCTGTAATCAGCTTCCACAAATGAATATTTGATAGAGTTATCTTAACTCTTATATATAATAAGGTATAAAGGGTTGCAATCCATCTTTTCGAGGATTGCAACCCTTTTTCTATTGACATTAGAGGAGTCTCCATGTCATAATTATCAATTTATGATAATCATCAAATGATAAAATTCCTTATTTCATTATCATTTTATGATAATCACTTTATGATAATCGGAATAAAAGTTGTATCTTTGCAGAAGATAAGCTGCACTCGGCAATTTGTAAGCAAGCTTACATTGCGCTCGTTTGCATTATCTTTGCAAAAGAATTGCAAACGTTGAATATATAATAAGGTATAAATATGGTAATGAAGAATCCTTTTGTAACAAATGGTTACGCCGGTCCGGAATATTTCTGCGACCGTGTGGAAGAAACCCAGCACATCACAGAGATGCTGACCAATGAGAATAACATGGCTCTGATTTCCCCTCGACGCATCGGAAAGACAGAGCTGATTCACCATTGCTTCGCCCAACCAACCATCCAAAAAGATTATTATACTTTCATCATAGACATCTATTCAACCAATTCCGTCAGCGATCTGGTCAATATGTTCGGCAAAGCCATCATAGACGCACTTCGCCCTAAAGGCCGAAGCGCTTGGGAGAAATTCCTGATAGCACTCTCTTCTCTCCGTTCAGAAATCTCTTTCGATATCAACGGGGCTCCAGTTTGGGGAATAGGCATCGGCAACATAGTAAATCCCGAAATTACGCTTGATGAGATATTCTCTTATCTCAACCAAGCCGACAAGCCATGTCTTGTTGCCATCGACGAGTTTCAGCAAATCACCAACTATGCCGACAACCGCATAGAAGCTTTACTCCGTACCTACATTCAGCGTTGCACCAATGCCCACTTCATCTTCTCGGGTTCTCACCGCCATCTGATGGCAGAAATGTTCACATCTCCTGCCCGCCCATTCTATCAGAGCGTGACGCTGATGAACCTGAAGCCTCTGGATGTGGAGAAATACAAGGAGTTTGCCACAGCCAAGTTCGAGGAGCGCAACAAACATCTAGATACTGCCATTATCGGAGAACTCTTCGCCCGTTTCGGTGGTGTCACTTCATACATCCAGCGAGTAATGAATGTTCTCTTCCTCAAGACTCCCGAGCAGGGTACCTGTACTCTGGATATGGTAGATGACGCCATCAACTACAATCTCAACATGGCATCAGACACCTACGAGACCCTTCTGCGCCAGATGCCGGAAAAGCAGCGCAATGTCTTCATCGCCATCTCTGCAGAGGGCGAAGCCAGAAGCGTAAAGAGCGGAGCCTTCGCAAAGAAATATCATCTCCCGTCGCCAAGCTCCGTAAATTCCGCTCTGAAGGGATTGCTGGAGAAGGATTTCATCACCCAGCAGGATGATGCCTACGTGGTATATGACCAGTTCTTCGATTTGTGGCTGAAGAAGTATCTGAAATAGTATAAGGTGATTCCTATATTTTTTGCTACCTTTGCACCCAAATTTAAATATATATTCAATATGGCTATCATAAAGACAGTAGAGGGAAAGACTCCCCGTTGGGGAAAGAATTGTTTTATCGCAGAGAACGCAGTGCTGACCGGCGACTGTATTCTTGGTGATGACTGTAGCATCTGGTATAGTGCGGTATTGCGCTCTGACGTGGATGCCATCAGATGTGGAAACAGAGTGAATGTACAGGATTGCGCCTGCATCCATCAAACCGGTACGATGCCTTGCATTCTGGAGGATGATGTATCTGTGGGACATGGTGCCATCGTCCACGGAGCTACAGTTAGAAAAGGGGCACTCATCGGCATGAATGCCACTGTGCTAGATAAGGCTGATATTGGCGAAGGAGCTATCATTGCTGCAGGTGCTGTGGTTACCCATGGCACTAAAGTTCCAGCACATGAGATTTGGGCGGGTATTCCAGCCAGGAAAGTAAAGGCCTGTGCTCCCGGCCAAGCCGAGGAGTTTGCCAAGCATTATTCCGGATATATCAAGGACTGGTATCTGAAGGAAGATTGATAGAAAGGTATCTTGGCAAGGAGACTATCATCGTATTAGTAGGTTAACGACGTGTAGTAAAAGCTGCATGATGAAGATGATTCGTGACCGTAAAACAAAAATGCGCCCGCACAATACGGACGCATTTCTGTTTTTATAAAATTACCACCAACAGCAGAACAGCAGTGATACTCCCTTCTTCAACTTCTTTCGAGGCTTCCTGTTCTGTTTGTTCTAGGCGATGGCAGGAGAAAGCACTCCCATAGAAGATTGAGTTCTATCTTTCCACCTTGAATATGGCGGCACTTATGCCTGAAGCTTTAATCACATCAGTCTTTCTTCCTGATTTATACACAACCTTTCCTGTGGAAAGAACAGAAACAGACTTACCACCTACGGAGCTGATACTGAGAGAGGCTGCCTTGACACCAGGATTCACGACAACAACATACTTCTCCTCACCCAAAGTACGCTCATATACCATCGGATATTCCTGCCCCTTCTGGTTCAGAAGCTTCCAATCACCCTCATTGTCAAGAGCCTTTGCAGAATGACGCAAAGCGGTCAACTTACGGGTATATGACAACAGAGAATTCTGATCTCCCTGCTGAGCTTCAACGGTCAACTTTCCGTTTTCCGTATCTACAGGAAAGTAAAGCTTATCGGGTGCACTCGTAGAGAATCCGGCATTCTTGCCCTTGGTCCACTGCATCGGAGTACGGGTACCCGAACGCTCATTGCTACCCTCCTTGTTAGGGAGATTCATCTGATACTTCATACCTATCTCATCACCATAATAGATAAACGGAATACCTGGCATGGTGAGGAAGAAGGTCATCGCTACCTTCAGCTGGTCTGGCGTGTTGCGGGTACCGATGTTAGGACGCTGGTAATCGTGGTTGGCAGATGGAACAGCGATGTAGCCGAGATTCTTGGTGGCATTATATGCCTTGGTATAGTTCTCGCTAAATTCCTTAAGCGAACCCTTGCCCTGCTTGTCAAAATAGCAGTTCTGGTAACTCTGCTCCCACTTGCCCCATGGAGTCTTGCGGTCGAAGAACAGAGAGGCATATCCCTTGAGACCGAAATGGATGTAGAAATCGATGTTGAAGCCGGCAGGAATGGCTTGCTGCGGATTAGCCCACTCAGAAATCAAGACGGTCTCTGGATAATACTTATCCTTCCAGGCACGCATCTCCTTCCAGAGCTTGGAAACCTCCTTCTTGTCGGGGTCGTTCTTGATAAGCGATGACGCCATATCTACACGGAAGCCATCCACACCCTTATCAAACCAGAAAGCCATAATGTTACGTATTTCCCTGCGGACAGCCTGTGGTCCTGGAGCATCTACGCCCTGCTCCCAAGGATGATTTGGATCTGGATGAGCAAAACCATAGTTCAAGGCTGGCTGGCACTCGAAGAAATTCTTCTCATAATACTTGGCACGAGGAGCATTAGCCTCCACATATCTGCCTCGGGTACTAGACTCCGGACTTGCCTCCTGATGACGGGCTTCTATTTCTTTCTTCTCACTCTCAGGGATATCATTCATCCAGATATAATAGTCGCTGTAACGCTGGTTAGGATCTTTCTCGGAAGACTCCTTAAACCAGGAACACTTGGTGCTGGAATGTCCTGCCACCAGGTCGAGACAAACCTTGATGCCACGCTTATGGGCCTCATTGACCAAAGTAACCAAATCGGTATTGGTACCGAATCGAGGATCCACCTTGTAGAAATCGATGACATCATAGCCACCATCAAACCATCCCGATTCAAAGATTGGATTGAGCCAGAGGGCGTTCACCCCCAGAGACTTGATGTAATCCAACTTGGAAGTGATACCCGGCAGATCGCCAATACCGTTGCCATCAGTATCCATATAGGAAGATGGATAAATCTGATAGAAAAGTGCATCACTCAACCAAGCCGGTCCCTTCTTCTGTTCTGCCTGAACAGAAAGTGTGGTTGCCGCCAAAGCAACAGCCAACAGCATTTTATTCATTCTTTTCATAAGCAACATTATTTATTCAAAAAAAACTTTCTTTCATAATAACTCAAAATTCTGCATTTTATTGTGCAAGAATGCTAATTGCAAATCCGCCACCTGCAACAGAGTTCAACTTCAAGACAGACTTGCTGGTCACAGTCTTCTTGGTGATGACATAAGCCTGAGAATTGGTCTTGTAGTTGGCATTTTTGCGATTGCAAATTTAATAGTTTTTTTCGAGTTTTCCTAACCTCATTAATAAAATAGTGGAACAATAACGACAAAAAAAACGCAATAACAGCCTCATTTACAACAGGTTTCCATTATCTTCCATACCATTGAAAGTGGATGGAATAAACATACAACACTCTTTATCAGGTACTTATAAAAATCACCAATGATATTTTTCCACTTTTTCTTTGCAAGCACTTGGTTTATACCTTATTGTTTAGTAACTTTGCATCCGAAAATGACAGATACGCATTTTCATAACTAACAATTTAATATTCATAAGAAATAATATTCACAAGAAACATGAAACACTTCATTCTATCCTGCGCACTGTCGATGGCGGCTATAGCCATCTCCAGCGCACAACAAACAGGTCAGTTGCCCGTCTATCTCGACAACACCAAACCTGTAGAACAACGCATCGACGATGCCATTGTCCGAATGACACTTCAAGAGAAGATTCGCATCATTCATGCACAGAGTAAGTTTTCCTCTGCAGGAGTTCCCCGTTTGGGATTTCCAGACTTCTGGACAGATGACGGTCCTCATGGTGTTCGCCCTGATGTACTGTGGGACGAATGGGAACAGGCTGGCCAGACCAATGACTCCTGCGTAGCCTTTCCTGCCCTCACCTGCCTGGCAGCATCCTGGAACCCACAGATGAGCAGAATCTATGGAGAAGCATTAGGCGAAGAGGCACTGTATCGGGGAAAAGACATGATTCTAGGTCCTGGCGTGAACATCTATCGCACCCCATTGAACGGACGCAACTTCGAATATATGGGTGAAGATCCTTACCTGGCAAGCATCATGGTTGTACCTTATATCCAAGGATTACAGTCTAAAGGAGTATCAGCCTGCGTAAAGCATTACTGCCTCAATAACGACGAGGAATACCGTCATCAGGTAAACGTCATCGTGAGCGACCGTGCCCTCCATGAAATCTATCTCCCAGCCTTCAAGGCTGCTGTAGAAAAAGAAAAGACTTGGGGAATCATGGGTGCTTATAATCTCTACAAGAACGAACACAACTGCCACAACCAGTGGACACTGAACAAGATTCTGAAGGGCGACTGGAAATATGACGGCGTAGTGGTAAGCAACTGGGGAGGCGCACACGATACCGACCAAGCCGTGAAGAACGGGCTCGACATAGAGTTCGGCACATGGACGAACGGATTTACCATGGGTGCCAGCAATGCCTACGATAATTACTACCTTGCCGTACCATATATAAAAGGTATCCAGGAAGGTAAATACACCACCAAGGAATTGGATGAAAAGGTGCGCCGCGTATTGCGCCTCTTCTATCGCACCACCATGAATCCGAACCGTCCTCATGGTTTCCTCTGTTCTGACAGCCACTATGCAGCAGCCAGACAAATTGCCGAAGAAGGCATCGTACTGCTCCAGAACAAGAACCATGTGCTTCCTATCAATACCCAGAAAGCACAACGTGTTTTGGTAGTAGGAGATTCAGTTGACTTGCAAGTTTGGCTATACGTCCCTCACGCACTGCCACATAACGAGGAGACTGCAGGATGGCTTCATACAGACATAGATAAAGAGAATCTAAATTATACTTTGCAGCATTGGCTATATGCGTCAACAGCAACAAGCATATCAGTAAGAACCATCTATTCTTCATTATTTGTTACGCTTTAAGAATTTGTATATAGGTTTGATTTTTTTAAAATCATTTTCAACTTTTGGACTTCTTTTCAGAATGCCGATGCAAATATAATCATTTTTTCAGATAACGCCAAAACTTAAGAATAATATTTTACCTTTTCCCACTATTTTACATCCACTTTTTTATCTCACATATCAAACCATAACCATCTCATTATCAAAGTATTTTCTTCTTTAACAGAAAAACTAATCCATATTTTCACCCTTTATTCTATGTGGGCTCCAGTTTTTATTACTTTTGCAAAACAATGTCATTCTTTTTTGCTGTTAAATACCGTTAATACAATAAACCATCTCGGATTTTAGAAGTCCAAATGATGGTTTTGGTAGAAACCATGACTCACTTCGTGTCGAATTCATTCCATTTTAGTGTCATACTTGTTGGGTATATAAATTAATAATAAGAATAACAGGAGAAAATCCGATGAAAAATTTTATGAGAAATTATTCAGAGAAGCTACAACAACTACTTTGCCTGCTGGCATGTGTGCTGATGATTGCGGCTGTCAGTATCCGAAGAGACGGCAAGGTGACCGGATGCTATGTGAATCAGCAACAGACGGTAGCGCCAAAGACAGAGCCAATGGCTGTGCTTGAAGATGGTTCTGTACGATTGAATACTACAGAACTAGGAAAAGACATTGTAGGCTACGGAGGCATAGTGCCATTGGAGATTACCTTGCAGGATGGCAGGGTAAAGAGTATCAGAGCACTTGCCAATTCTGAGACTCCCGATTTCTTTACTGAGGCTTCTGCCCTTCTTACTAAATGGAATGGGCAGACTATAGAAGATGCACAAAAGATGAAGGTGGACGCCGTGTCTGGTGCGACGTTCTCTTCAAAGGCAATCATCGGAAACGTGCAGCGAGGTCTTCAGTATGCAGCCAAGAATCCTGTAAAGACATCAGTATGGTCAGAGTTTGATTTCTCTGCCAAGGCTATAGCCGGAATAATTGTTGTGCTCATGGCAGCCATCGTACCGCTGTTCATTAAGAACAGACGATATAGGATAGCTCAGCAAATCCTGAATGTCATAGTGCTTGGATTCTGGTGCGGTTCTTTTCTGAACTATACATCAATCATCAGCTATATGTCAAATGGCATGAACGTAGTGGCATTGATAGTGCCGGTCATCATGCTAATCACGGCATTCGTATTTCCTCTCTTCGGCAAGAAATCATACTATTGTACGCATGTGTGTCCCTTCGGTTCTTTGCAGGAACTTGCAGGAAAATGCGTTGGATATAAAGTCAGAATGAAACCAACGACAGCCAGACGACTGGATATGTTCCGCCAGATTCTCTGGGCCATACTCATGCTGTGCTTGTGGACGGGTATATGGTTCGACTGGATTGATTATGAACCCTTCTCTGCCTTTGTATTCCAGTCGGCATCATGGATTGTCATTGCCATCGCCATAACCTTCGTGGCACTCTCTACGGTAATTATGCGACCATACTGTCGCTTTGTCTGTCCTACAGGTTCGCTCTTGAAATACAGTCAATATTCTATTTTAAAGAAAAAGAAATAGAAATAAACCGGTCATTAGAACGCATGATAAACGATGCATTCTGACGGCCGGTTTTTGCTTGGTATGAACTTTCAAAAATCAAAAATATGCAGAATCCAATAAGTATCATGCAGAGGATATCAAGAAGACACCTCTCTTCATCTTTGTCTGCGCTGATACCACCCGTATGGCAGAGGGACAGGGCAAGGAACTCTGGGTACAGGATTTGTCGGCAGTTTCCGAGAATATTCTCCTGGCAGCTCATGCCATGGGATTGGGAGCCTGCTGGACAACCATCTATCCTATCCAGAAGAAAGTGAATGGCATTTCCAGAACATTGAATTTGCCTGGCAATCTGATTCCGCTGAATGGCATCATCATCGGTTATCCTGACGAGCCGGAGCAGCCAAAGGATAAGTGGGACACCAAGAAGATTACCTACGGAAAACCGAACTAGGGAATACCTAAAAATGATGATTTTTGAAAGCGGCTTTGTCTGTTACAGAATTATTTTGTAATTTTGCGCAATATTATCAAGGATATAACAAATATAATTATGAAGAAAAGAACATTGTTTTTAGCAGCAATATTAAGTATGGGAATGGTTAGCAGCATGATTGCAACAACCAGAAGCTCACACTCTGAGGTAATGACCAAGGAAGCTGATGGTACTTACATCATCAATACCACCACGTTGTGTAAAGACGTAAAAGGATTTCGTGGCAATACGCCCCTTTCTATCTATATCAAGAAAGGAAAAATAGTAGAGATTAAGCCGCTTGCCAACAAGGAGACTCCCAACTTCTTCAATAAGGTAAAACAGGGTTTGCTCAACAAATGGAATGGCATGAAGGTCAGCAAGGCTGCTACTGTCCAGGTAGATGGCGTTACGGGTGCCACCTTCTCCAGCAAAGCCGTAAAGGAAAATGTAAAGCGTGGCATTGCTTATTACCAGAAGCATAAGTAGGGAAAGGATTAGGTGACAATACTGCGTTAAATTAACATTTAATCGTCTGTAAATCAATAACTTATATTAAGAAATGGTTATGAAAACTTAACTATTAAAAGTTGGTCAAGTCGCTGATTTTCAGTAACTTTGTAAATCACAACAAATACAATATTACATGAATACAGGACTTGACCAATATATGGATATCTTTAAAGATGCAGTTGAAGATTCTGCTGCAAAGTTAACAAAAAGTTTCGAGAAAAAGGTTCCTGCACATGAGATTTGGGCAGGTATTCCAGCCAAGAAGGTGAAGGCTTGCGCACCCGGACAAGCCGAGGAGTTTGCCAAGCATTATTCCGGATACATCAAAGGCTGGTATCTTAAGGAAGATAAATAATCACTTTATGATTATCATAAAATGAGAATAAAACGCCATTTTTTATCTTTTATAGAAGATAAAAGCAAAATATTTAGGATTTTCATCCTTTATAAAAGATAAAAATCGTATATTTGCAGAAAATTTCATTTATAAGTGATAAAAATATGGCAACTATTATTCGTCAATCATATATCGACAAGATAGAAAAGTATCTTGGAAAGGAGACCATCATCGTATTAGTAGGTCAACGTCGTGTAGGTAAAAGCTGCATGATGAAAATGATTCGTGACCGCAAGAAGGCAGATGACAGCAACAATATCATCTTTATAGATAAGGAGAAAAGAGAGTTTGACAACATTCAGACCTATCAGGATCTCAACGACTATATCGGAGAGCACTTTTTATCTGATAAACATAACTATATCCTTATCGATGAGATACAAGACATCAGGGAATTTGAACGCTCCATCCGAAGTTATCGTACAGAACCCAACACCGACATTATTATCACAGGTAGCAATGCTCGCATGCTGAGCAATGAACTGAGCACTCTCATCGGTGGCAGATATAAGGAAATCTATATCCAATCGCTGAGCTATAACGAGTTTCTGGAATTTCATCAACTATCAGATAATGACGAAGCACTTGCTCTGTACATTCAGTATGGTGGCCTGCCTGGTCTGGCAAAGATAGGGCTTGAAGAGGATGATGCACGTGAATATCAAATGGATATTTACCATACCGTCTTACTTAAGGATGTCATTATGCGCAACCAGATAAGAAACGTGCCATTCTTAGAGAATTTAGTACGTTTCCTCGCAGACAACACCGGTAAGTTGATTTCCGCCAACAGTATCGCCAAATATATGAAATCACAAGGCGAATCTATAACGTCCACAGCTATCATCAATTACATATCCTTCCTTTGCGAAGCCTATATCCTGCACAAGGTGAACCGCTATGACATCCACGGCAAACGTATCTTTGAAACCAACGATAAGTTTTATTTTGAAGACAACGGCATTAGAAATGCCATTGCCGGGGGAACACGTGAAGGAGACATCGAGAAAGTGATAGAGAATATCATCTATCAGAACCTCATACGCTTGGGCTATCAAGTATATGTAGGACAACTGCAAGCTGGAGAAATCGACTTTGTTTGTACCAAGCCAGGCGGCGAACGCATCTACGTGCAAGCTTCCTACATCATAGCCGACGATGCAACCAGAGAGCGTGAGTTTGGCAATCTCCGTGCCATCAAGGACAACTACCCGAAGTACGTTATCTCCATGACCCCTCTGCTCACCAAAAATGATGATGACGGCATCACGCACCTGCATCTACGCAAATTCCTGACAGAAGGAATATAAATAACAGGAATTTCTCAGATTGGGCACACAGTGTGTTCCCAATCTGAGGATTCTTTTATTCCTCCCCATTCAGACATTCGCCCGTCTCATAACTCTTCGTCATATCCTTTAAGATATCAATCATCTCCTGCCTCAAGCTCTCAGGCTTCAGTACAATGATATTTCTGCCATGCCACAACAGTTCCTGAAGGAAATCACGGCTGGGGCGAACGGTGAGGGTATATTCCCGATACATTCCGTCTTTCGACTCCTTCACTTTCTGCTGACTCTCGTGCAGCGGAACCTCCTCGATATAATTGTATTCCGGATAGAAGGCACGGATGCGGATTTTCTCCACGGGCACATTCTCCATCCGATAGATGCCAAAGCAATCTTCATAATAATTCTCTGGAGTCAGGAACTTCTTCAACTTTGCAGGCAACGGATGCTTCTCGCAAATAAGCTTCAGGAAACTGATGCGGTCGAAAGGAAGACAGCGAACGAGTTTTCTCACATCTTCCTCTGCACTTGAATTGGCTTTCCCTTCGAACGCCGAACGTTGTTTCTTAAATCCCACAACGTACCATCTCTGCTTGTAGTATCTCACGAAAGCCGGTTGTAGCACGATATCGCTCTCTGCTCCGAACCCCGAAACATACTTAAACTTCAGCAGATATTGCTTATCAATCGCTGCAAGAATATCATCCAGATATTCCGTGTTGTATGGCGGCGTATCAAGCATCACCTTGTTATGAAATTTCAGCATATCACCAAGCGAAGCCAACCGCAGGGAACTCAGCATCCATTCCGTCACATCATCATTAGCGATCGGATCACGCTTCAGATAATACCGATAGCCGTCGCTCTTGTCGCATTCCACAGTAATGCCAAACTGCGACTGGATATTTTCACGATAACGATGAAAGGTACGTTTGTCCAGCTCATCCTCATCCTGATTAGCGTTGGCATCACGCCACTCATTAGCAATCTCCTCAAAGGTAAGATGCTTACGATCCAAGAGGCCTATCAGCCAACTATAGAATTTTACACGATTGTCCATAATCTCTAAAAATCTAATGAATATTTACGAGAAATGCCTAAAAAGAAAAGGAGAAAAGATAGCCAACAAAATGGTAATGCTAAATGCTGGCGTTTCTGACTTTTGTCATATACCAATGCGCGATACACTTGTGCCCGATGCTTGAAATGAACTGTGAACAAACTCGTCTCTTTGCATGAAACACATGAATTTTTAATAATGCTAACACAGACCTGTTGCCTGATGTCAGTTTCTTGCTGCCTCTATCTTTTCTCCGAAAATTTTAATCTACTCAATGAAAATTTCAATCCTCGCTCCATTATCGGGACAAGTCTTGCAAATCCACCAAATCTACAGTCCAGTTCAAACTCTGAATTTTCAGGTCGAGTTCCCGATACTGCTTGGCATAGGTATCAGCCTCCTTGCGAAGAACCTTTATATCTATGGTTCTAACATATTTCAGTTCGTTTCTGCCAAAGCGAGTATCGTTGGCTGCTACGTAGTTCACCACCTCTTTCAATGCCTTGACACGCATCGACAAGACGTCTCTCTTGGCTATCAATCGAGTCAAGGAGTCTCCGTCCTGAACTATCTGAACGTTGGTGATGTTGATGCGATAAATCAAGTCTTCCAACTGGACGAGTGCTTCATCCAGTTCCTTGTACAGTTCCTCCACGTTATCGCAAGGTTCATCGCCCTCCTGTACCTTGGCGCTCTCCTTGATACGTTCTTTCAGTTGAGCCACTTTCTTCTGCAAATCGGCTCTGATGCTCAATGCTTCTGCTAACTTCATAATCTTCTATTTTTATATATGACGTTCTAATTTTATTTTTATTGCATCACAAATTATTTTTCACCTTTCCAAACAAGGCACACCCTCAGGCCAATGAGGGTCATTCTCGTTTACATCAGGATAATGAATATCTCGCTGCTCTGACACGCTGCGCTCATAATTCAATTTCACATTAATAGTGAAATCATCCATACGAAGAATGTCTGGCAGGCACCAAGGCTCATGAGTATGCAAGGCATGCATCGCATAACAGATACACAAATGGTCGTACGCCTTGTTGTGCAGATAGCCTTCCGCCCACGACGTGCCATCGTCGAGCGTATCAGTCAACTCTCTCAACGTATCCTCTTCGTTGCCGAAAAAGTTGGCAGACGCACCATTCACGATGGTATCCATCTTGCAATGTCCTGTACTGAGCAACTCATCTGTCAGATGAATCATATAGTCGAAGTCGGAACCGTAATAGTCATCATTCTCCAGATGCAAGACCGAGTCTTTGTCAGCATACTCGAATCGAAGCGTACTGTCCAAGTCGTAGCAGAAACGGTCGTCCACCTTATATGGCGAACGGTAGAGCGTAAGCCAAAGGTTACGGCACTGCTCAAAACACTCCAAGGTGAGCTTGTAGAGTTTGTCGTTCAACTTGCTCAATCGTTCCACCTCGGCAGCAGTAGGATGAAGCATCATCTCGTCGAGCGTCACCTCACGAAGCCCGAGCAAATCGTCCAGCAAATCCCGCTCCGTATCACTGAAGTTACGGAAGAACCAACCTGGATTATTATCCTCACAATTCACCACCTTCTTGATACGACGTTCCACATCTTGTATGATGGCACGCTTATCCTCTATCGTAGACTTTTCTCTTATAAAGTCTACAAATTTGAAGTTAGGCTCCGAACTATAGCTACGGTTGTTCTCAACTTCATCAATCAGTTTTTTCCATTCCTTTTCCATTTACTTCCTCTTTAAAGATTACGTTTCCTTTTTTCCATTGATACACCTCTCGCTCATACTGCAGCCAGACATGTACATAGAAGTCATCCATGCGGAGAATGTCTGGTAACGAATAATATTCATGACTATGTAACGAGTGCAAGAGATGGCAGATACAAAATCTGTCGAAAGCCTGATTGTCGAGATAATCCAAATTCCAGTTGGTCCCATCATCAGCCACCAAAGGTTCACCCACATAATACCGCCCACTATCCCTAAAATTGCAATGAAAATGGAGCATATACTCGAAGTCTGAGCCATAATAGTCATCATTATCCATCTTGAGGACGGAATCCTCATCATTATAACAGAAACCTACGTGTTCTTCTACATCATAGCGGTCGTCGTCAGCTTTCAGATGAGGAGAATGCAGTAAAGACTGCCATAGGTTGCGCCCTTGCGCAAAAGCATCCTTCGACAACTCACGGAGTTTGTCATTCTGATGTCCCAAACGCTCGATTTCTTCCTCTGTAGGATTTAACATCATCACATTGAGAATCTTTACCCGAGTACTCCAAAGGGAATCAAGCACCTCCCGCTCCTGTTCACTGAACTTACGGAAGCGGAAACTCTTGTCCGCATCATAACGGGCAATCATCTTGATGCGACGCTCTACTTCTTGTACAACTCTGCGTTTGTCCTCATCCGACGCTTCGCCCACATACTCCATCAAAGCGAAGAAAGCCTCCGTTTCAAACGGATCTTTCTCAATTGTATTGATAAGTTGAATCCATTTTTCCTTCATCTTCACCTACTATTTCACCATTACTAACTTCTATTATCTTATCATCGCCAAAGCTTCCTCCCCGTATCTTGTAGGGAGAGTTTCGCTTCAACGTCTTCTCCAAATACTCCAAGTCCTTGGGACGAAGGTGAGTGAGAGCGAAATCCACCTCATTCAGTTGCGACTGATTGCTCAAAGCGAGATGCTGAAGATTGTGACACATGAAGATGTCCAAGCGACGCAACTTGTCGTTCTTACTCAAATCCAAAGACACCAAATCTTCGGATCCATCAATATGCAACTCCTCCAAGAGAGGATTGGCAGAGAAATCCAACTTCTCGTTTCTTATCGCGCTGAAGTCGATGAACTCCAGCAAAGGATTTTTGCTTACGTCGAGCCATTGCCCACCATATCCCGAATATCCCAGGATACGCAAGCTAGGACATTCCGTGAGAATCACATCAAAGGTTTTCACCTCGAACATGCCACAGCCATCAAATCCGATAATGGCATCTTCCTCTTCCGAGCAGATGGTAATGGTATAGTTCACGCCCTTCTCAGGATAGGAATGACCAGCCTTAACCCAAGTCAACTTCTCAGAATTCTGTTCCTGTTTGCCTGTCACGACCTGTACCCTTCCATCGCCCCATGCAATCCCTGCCTTGCTGTTTTTCTTCAACATCAAGTGCAAGCCTACGGTTTCCCCCATTGTCCAGTCCAAAGTCTGGATATTGATTGTAATCTGTGCCATAATTCCTTGTTTTATGTTTACAGCTGCAAAGGTACAGGTCAGGTGTGTCAAATCGTGACGCAAGCGAGAAAATTATCTCAAAAATCTTTGTATCACCTTGTACCAATAGTCCCAGGAATAGCCTACGGAAGGATGATTCACCACAAGAGCCTTAACATGCTTGCCACCAGGCATCATGTAGAAGCCATTAGGCACCCAAGTGCCTTCCACTTCCATGTCATTGCAATCCACCCAGTGAACATCAGAAATTTGCTCTTGGCGCCAGTGACCGCCAGGTAAATTGTTCCAAAGCCTCTTACCCCATACAATGATGTACTGAGGCTGATACTTTTCGATGACCTCAAAGAAAGCCTTCCCAGCCTGGTGATATTGCTCGGCAGTGCCAGCCTCGCGAGGGCCACCCATTGCCACTTGCAGATAGTTGAAGAAGATGACCGAATTCCAGATCTTCAGCCTCATTGCTTGATTGGTCTCCTCTCCCACTAACGAACGCTCAAACTTCAAGAAAGTCCGCATCCAGTTTTGCCGTTCCTTATTCTCATTGAGATAATCATCAAGCACCTGCTGCGTAAAGTTCATACACTCCCGATGTAGCTGGCAGTCGCCACAATCCGTACAACTCTCATCACAATAATGACTCTCGCCCAATATCATGATTCGCTTGCCGAATATCCCCCCGTTGGCATAATCCTTGCCAACGAAAGGCTGAAAGAAAATGTTGCTATTCATATATTAAAATAATGAAACTATCCAATCATAAGCCATGGTTCCCAAGCAAATGGCCCACGAAATCACCACATAAATCAACCAGCAAAGCACTACGATGAACACAGCCGTCCAGAATGCCTTCTTATTCACCTTATTGATAATCTCCTTATCATCCTCGATATACCCGGTAACCAATCTCAGGTTCTCTACATACGAACGTTTGAATACATCCAGCACATCACCTATATAGAAAGGTATGGCACCAATCAGCACATCCATCAAGATATTATAGATGACAGCCAAAGTCAGCGGAATAGACTTAACCACACAAAGACTGTAATAGATAAATAGGAATGCAAACACGCTCGTCAAAGCATCACCGATACCGGCAGGAAGGATGAAACCAAGGATAGGATCCAAGAACCACTTGTCCATATACTTCGCCGTACCTACCATCAGACGATAAGATGGCATGTTCATCATCTTCTCACGCTTTGCAGCTTTTTTATCAGCCCTCGCCTGTTCTTTGGCAAGAGCCGCCTCTCGCTTTTGATCTTCTTTTGCGAAATCCATGCCCAAATCAGCCTGGGCCTGCTGTCTTCTTGAACTTTCCATACGCCTTATAATTCTATTTGTTTCTTACCATTTATAAATTCCATGAACTCCTGTTCCGAAAGAGAGAAACCGCTCAAGTCGCTCATCAACTCCATAGCTTGCTTACGTTCCTCCTCACTACCAGCCAGATTGATACGCTTGAACACCTCACGAAGATAAGCACTCTTGTTGTCTATCTTAGCCATTTCACGCTTAAACTCATCAGCATGTTTCTTCAACTCCTTATCGTATGCAGCCGAAGCCAAGCTACCACTGAGCTGCTGCGCTTTGAGCTTAGCGAAACTATCAAACAGAGCAATACCTTTCTGTAAGGATTGTTCCATAGCACCAGTTAACTGCGCCAAGTCTTCCTCGCTATACTCAGCAGGTTTGTTCTGTTGTGCGGTCTTGCCCTCTATCTTCTTATGGTCTTTCGTGTATGCTTCCACTCCATCGAGCAAATTCTTAGCCATATCCTTGTCGGCATGAAGATTATCTGCCAACATTCCTGTAAACAGAGAAAGGTTCTGCTCCACATCAGCAGGAAGTTTGGCTGCCTCCCTATAATCAGGAATATCGACCGTATGCACCAACTTCTCATCAATCTTGCTCTCCATGATTTCACGTCCGAGTTTCAGCATGGCAACCATATCACGAAGATGTTTCAGCATCTTCAGCTTCAAGTCGTCAGAGCAAACTATCTTGCTTCTGATCTCCTTAGAAACCTTATCCAGTTCACTGGAGAGTTTGGCATACTCATTTTTGATGCGGGTTTGTTCCTCACGATGCGATTCCAATTCCTCCTTATCCAACTTCAAATCTACCTGATAGCTCTCGTATTCTCTCACAAGTGGGAAGCATACCGCATTCCATTCGGCGAAGTCGCGATAGTAGTTCTTGTTGGCCATACCAAAGGTGATCCAGTTGACGAGGAAGAAAGGTTTGGAAGGCTTCTTAGCCTTCGCTTCCATATAGCTTCCCTGCTTAGACTCCAAGGTGGCGGTGATGTCATTAATCAGCGAGGTATAGACATCGATGTTCTGAAGATGGTCGTTCATTTCCATGTCCAGCGCCTTCATCTGCTGAAGCAGACATTTTCGTTGCTCCTCCAATGGACGAATAGTCTCATCCGCATACAAAGCATCAAGCGTCGCCTTCAAGTCAGAAGCCAACAGTTTTTCTCCATAACGCAAGAACACATTCGCCTTCGGGATTACCACATCATTGAGCGTTTTGCAGATTACCAACAATCGTCCCATATCAGCCTTGATGCGAGTGGCATCATGCTTCACGCTGGTTTGGAAAACTGATAAATCAGACTTCAAACGATTAGCGCGTTCACTTGCTCCCATATAGTGTTCGAGCATCGTCAGTCCTGCCATCGCCAATCCCAATGACTTGTTGCCGTTCGACAAAGACTTATAAGCCTGCAAAGAACCCTGCAAGGAAGTACGGAAACTATCAGAAATCTCACCAATCAAAGCTGCACATTTCTCCGTGAGCTTGTTATATTCCAGCTCCACATACTTAAGCATCTCGTCCACATCCAGCCACTCTATTCGCTTGAAGTCGAACAGATCAGGTGAAACCATCTTAATAGAGTCGCCATAGATATCAATCAGTTTCAGGGCATAGTCACGATAAACCGTCCCGATATCACTACGCAAGGAGGTAAAATCTTCGATGTTTCCACGAACGCTATCCTCGGCATAGTGATAAGCCTCCACCATCTTGGTATATTTATCAAACATGGTAGACGCCTTACTTCTCACATCTTTCACGCCATTCGTACCCATGACAATATCAGCCATCTTCGACGTTCCCTTAGCAAGAACCAGGTTAAGGTTCAATTCCACTTGCTCTTTCAACTGCTCCAAAGCAGATGAAGACAACGCCAGTTCCGTCTCGGCAATCTTCAAAGCCTCCTCCTTGTTGCCCTGTTCCAGGCTGTCATTCAACTTGTATTCAGCCACAAGGGTTGTACGTGAATTATTGGAAACAAAAGCAATGGCGATATTGCCATTATCATGGAAATATCTGTAGGCATCAAATACCAGCTTACTCACCTCCGAGGAATCGGAAGCTATACCATACTTTTTCAGTTCAAAAGCCAAATCTGCACGAAGATACGTCTTGTTCTCCTTGCAGAGTTCATCAGCAATCGTCTTGATTGCCTGATATACTTTTTGATTATCAGCCATACTGTTCATCGTATTTATATTAATTTATTCTTTATCACTACCTACAAATACCGATGCCTTCATAAAAGAGAAGGTTGCATCAACGAGCCAACCGATGCACGAACCTACTGTAGCTATCCACCAGGCAACATGATAACCTGTAGTACAATTGGTTGCCTTGAAAAGGACATCGCCGTTAAAGAGATGCCTCACCAGATTAGGCAGGAAGAACAATCCATGCGCCAATCCAGCTTGCCATCCATACAATTCCGTACCATTGATGTTGACAAACAATACTGCTGCCACTATAGCAACGATTGGTCGCCAGGGTAGGAACATGAAAACCATTACAAGAAACCCTATAATTTTATTCATTTTCATTACACTTTATTTATGCTATGATTTCATCTATACAGACAATTATCTTTTAGATACATCTTGTTGTTTCTAATCTCAGTTGGAGTAAGTTTCTCTTTACGATAATCCTTCAAGGAATCCTTCTGCACCTGAAATCTACTCGTTTCCACAAAAATCAGGCTCTTGTGAATCCTCGTCTTGGCACGTTCCTCCATCCATTCTCTGCCTTTAGCGAGAGAAGACATATACCAATATCTCGTCTCAGCCCAAGCATTCCTTGTAGGTTGCACAGTACCATGAATGAAGTAACGATAAACGGGAAGCGAAAGACCGGTTAGCCAACAAACCAGGACCGAATCCCCCTTTGCCATTAACGTCATGTCCGACAGCATCTGTTGCATGGTCATTTTCTCCGACTTCCGCCAAAGCATCCTCTTATCCATATATTCATTCTTCTCTGCCTCCTTCTTCTTTTGCCAATAGCCATGAGGGTTCAAGAAGAACCAATAGCCAAATAATACTACCAGCCCGGCACTCAATACCGCAGCCAATCTACAGACTCTTTTTCTGATGTTCTTTTCCATTGTTACATTACCTTATATAGTTATACATTTGATTTCGGCTGCGAAATAACTATATAGATATGTCAAATGGTGACAGAACATCAAGAAAAAAGTATAAAACACATAGATTACTGCTATTCATTCTATTTTTCCAATATCTTTCGTCCTTTTTCTGTTAGCATATACTTCTGCTTTGGGTGCTTTGGATTATCAGGATATTTCATGGAAACCAATCCTTCTTCCAATGCTGGTGTTAAGTATTTATACAAGAAATTCACCCTATCCTTCAACATTAAAAAAGACATGATTTCTCTAACAGAATACTCTCCATCCTTCAATATTCCGACAAGTTCCAATACTTGTTGGGTACTTGTTGGGTACTTGTTGGGTACTTGTTGGGTACTTGTTGGATTGCTATTTACCAACTGTAGGTTAACACCATCACAGTTATATTTAAAGACTACAGTCACGAAATTACCATCTGTTTTGAATTCTGGCGCAGGTAATCCAACACGTTTACATTCATCTACCATCGTACCAATACCACGTCCCCAACTTTCAAGAATCTTGCTCTTATAAAGCACATTGGCAATGATTGGATTTTGAGGTTTGGAATCATGCTCTTGCATCAATCGCTCAACGGGTAAATCTGCCGGAAATGTTCCTGTATTGGTAACCTCTACCCTATCATCATAAATAGCTATGCTGACAGAACTACCAGGATGATGGTACGAACGATGGCAAAGTGAATTGATACAACATTCACGCAAAGCCTTGTAAGGAATACTCAATTTTTCTTCTCGACAAAGTCCATTTATCTTCCCAGACAAAGAAAGATGCTTAAAGAAAAAAGCCATTGCTGCATCAAGCAAGATATAAATATTACCTTGCGCTCTTTGGTTATCAATAAACTCTTCTTTGGTAGTTCCCTTAAAACGTGCCATTCGCAAAAGACATTGCGGATAGTCATAGAAATCCACGCCAAACAACACAGCTGCCGCATTATTCAAATTCCCATCACGAAGCAAACCAAACTTCCTGAGAATCGTAGGTATTTCTTCCCGAATAGTCACTTCTGGAAGACGACCATTTCTTATACCCTCACGTACTGCACCAAGAATGGCATTCTCATCAAGGTCCGATATTTTCAAATCGGGATTGACCATTGCTTCCCAACCATATTTTCCACCACGTTGCATCAACAAATGGTTATATTGCTCTTGCGGCATTACCGTAGTAGTACTTTCTATACGAAGATAAGCCCTACCTTTGTAAGCGAAAGGACGCATAAAACGTTGTTTTTCCGCATTGACAATTATAACAAACTTATCGGAATTTGGAATCCGGACATAGTTTATTTCCAAAGACACAAAAGGTTCGATACGATTAATAGCCTCAGCAATAGCACGTTTTGTACTATCAGAAACTTCTTGACCTACAACATTTCCATTGTCCTTTACTCCATAAAGTACAATACCACCATCGCCATTAAGAAAGGCACATAAAGTTTCCATCGAACGGTCTAATTGACCTGTCGATTCTTTAAACTGCAAATTTTTACTTTCTTTTAAGGCTATAAGTGCCTCTATTTCTTGATATTCCATTCTTTTTTTATTTAACTAAGGAAATACCCAACTCACGATATGATGAGGTGGAGTATCCTTCTGCAAATGTAGTTATTATCAAGATAACCACCAAATTTTCCGGAACATTTTTAACTGCAAAGACCAAAATATGACAGAAAATTAAAAAATACTACCAGCACGGCACTCAATACCGCAGCCAACCTACATACTCTTTTCTTGATGTTCTTTTCCATTGTTACATTACCTTAATATAGTTATACATTTGATTTCGGCTGCGAAATAACTATACAGGTGTGTCAAATGGTGATAGAACATCAAGAAAAAAATATTGAATGGTTGTGTTTGCCAGAATCATTGACAAAATTAGTGCACTTACCTTTCTACAATATGTAAACTTCACCAAACTTCGTTATTGCGTCACCTAAAAATAGGTATTGAAATGATACAAATTATTGTTTATCAACCAGTTACAAATATAAAAATATTTATTCAAGCCTAAAAAGCCTGGTGGATAGGTATGCCATCCACCACACTTAGGGCATTTCACTGGAGCTGTATACTAGGCAACAAAATTAAATTTTAGAGATTGCTCTACCACCGGCATGTTTACACAAAGCATGATAATACCAATCTACCAATATCAACTTATTAGTACCTTCTATATGATGCCACGTATACGATCCAAGGTCCCAAGTGATACCTTTGTCCCCCAACTGTTTTGTAGCTAAATCTCTATCTTTTTTGCTACTTTTTGTCAATCCACCTTTAATTTCTTCTATTACAGGAGTTCCATCAGGATAAGTTTTAGCAGCCTTGGTAAAATCAGGCAAACCATTATCTCCATAAGTTACTCCACCAGGATACTTTTTATCCAACTTTATGAGTTCTTCTCTTGTAACTATCGTTCCATTTAAATTTATTTTACCACCATTATCAATCAATTTTTTTTCCAATTCAGGATTAAGAGCTGGATTTGCATAAAATGTAGAACCCGCATATTTATAGTTAGGCGGTAAGTTTCCCTTGTTAGTGCGTACAATTTTAGACAAATCAACTGTTTTTCTTTGCGATTTCTCCCATCTCATTATATTTAGCTTCGGGTTTTCTTTTATTAACTGCACCAAAGCTTTATTATTGGACATCTCGGAAAGTAATTTTGTATATTTTTTTTTAGACAAATGAGAACCATACTTTTTTAAAAGAGTCGAATATTCTTCAGCTACAAGTTTTGTGGCCATTTTCTTCTCCTTAGCAGAAACTTCTTTGACCAACTTTTGAACACCCTGATTGTAGCTCTCGTCATAAGAACTTTTCTTTAACAAAACCTTCACCGCCGACTTCTCCGTATGAGCAATTTCCTTTTTTGCTCCAATCATGCCATAACGAAGAAGTGAGCCTAGTTCTTTTTCTTCTATTTCTTTCAATAGATTCTTGCGTACAGCACTTCTTACAAGCTGCTTTGCCGATGCTTTCTGAACATAATTCTTACCTATTTCCTCTGCACCTGACTTAAAGGCATCTTTCAGCATTGATTTGTTTGCAGCCTCTATTCCTTCCTTTGTAAGGACTTTTGCCTCGGTTCTAAACAGTCCTTTAGTTCCTTTATAGACCGTCTTTACCAATTGTTTTTGTGCAAAAGAAGAATATGGCAAGACCATTAAAATAGATATAAGAATTATTTTTAGAATAAACTTTTTCATAGATTTTCAGATATTATATTATACAACTTATCGCTATTCTCATCGATATTTCTAAACACTCGTTCTGTATAATATTTCAAATATGCCTGACGTATTTGGAATCCTATATTTTCCATGCAAGCATACTTTATAACTTCTTCAGAATCAAGTTTTTGGGATTTAATATCATCTAATGTAACCTTTACATCATAAAGAAAATTGCCTGCATCGTATGCCCACGACACAGCAGTACCGGCACCACCTGTAAACACTCCTAAAATTGTAGGAGCTACCCAATCCTTTAAGAAGGAAGTGGTCATCTCCTCCTTTTCCTTTTCAGTAAACTTCTTTACTTCGCGTACACACTTTTTAGCCAACAACAAATCCATTGTTGCCTGACTTATTCGCGACTCGCTCTCAAATTCCCCCTTACCTACAATGTCAATATAATAATTGTTCCTTTGTTCAGCCAAAGAATCTAAATATGTATTAATATACTTTGCTACACATTCTGTGTACTTATCATTATCTATATTATCATTCCATATTTTTTCAAAATCATCAGTCCCCGTACCAAACCAATATTTAAGTTTTCTCCAATTCATAAAGCCACCCGCATACTTGCTCATCACCTCACTCATATCCACATCGAGCAAGGAGTCTATTTCAACCTGCATAGCAGGAATCATATAATCAACAAAGGCTTTCTTCTGGGAATTGGCATTTTCCTTTATTTCTTGCTTTATGTTTTCAAGATAAACCTTTCTTGCATTATCATACAAAGGTAATAACGCAACATTAGCAGGAGTATTTTCAATAGTTTCTTTTACTGCTTTTATTGTGTCAAAACTACATTGTCCTATAATAGGGACTATATTGTCTGTATACAATGTATCCAAAAAAGGATATTGCGAACGATTATCTACAAAAAAATGTGCTCCTTCTGTAGGAGATAAGTCTGCAAGTTTGCCAATAGCTTCCTCTTGAGTTAATTCTATATCTTCCGTAGAAGAGGAACTAAAGTTACAAGAAGAAAAACCTACTAGTACAATAAAACAAATAAATAAAGTTTTAAATTGTATTTCTATTACATTAACCATAAATAAATATATGTTTGGACTATTCCTTTTTTAAAATTAAAAAGTATTCATTTTACTGCATACTTTCTTTTAATCAAATACACTTCTCATCTTCTCTAAACGGAACAACTAACACACATCCGATGCGCAGTAAACAAACAAATCTATATCCATCCAGTCATTGTTTCGTGCTACGCATCGGACGAATCATTATTTCCTCTTCGAGAAAATATCTATCAACTTACCAATAATACTCTCAGAGTTAGGACAAGGATCTTCAAATATCTTGCCCCGTCGTCTAAGCTCATCTAAGATTTTGCTATTTTCATTCTCCATATTTATTTTTTTATATTTTCAGATTAAATATCAAACGTACTATGGTTCTCTATGGCATTTTTCACACTCTTGATATCAGCTAAAGCTTTGAATGGACTTGATTTTGCCAAATCTGTTATTGCATTCAACGATACTGCCAAAGCTTGTACATTACCTGTGGCAAGGCATTTATCTACAATCTCAAATTCCTTAGCAAACAACATACGTCGTTCATCAAATGTCTTGTCAAGATAGTTTTGCAAGAATTCTCTCACAGCATCTATCTGATGTATTGCCACTTGTGCCCTTGCTCTTATTTCAGCTCGCTTGGTTCTCTGCTCCTCACAAAACTTTGCAACTTCAGCAGATTTATCTATAAAGAACTTGGTCATCTCCACCATCTGTGCAGGACCAGGTTTTCCATTAGACACAGAAAGCATCTTATTATTAATAGAAGATGTTAGACCATTAATGAACTCATCATCCTTTTCCGACTCTCTTCTGTAATCACTTACACCTTTATCGTATTGTCTCTCAGGCATAATTTCATAAGAGTCATAATGCTCTTCAGAACTATTGTCAGTAATTTCAGAACATTTCTTACTTCTTACTTCGGCAAACATCTCCCTAAACAACTGTATATAGTCTGCACCTTCTTTATGCCCAATTTCTATCAAACATTTTTCGATATCATCCAATTGTTCGTCATCAAGCCAATTAACAAAATCAGCCATCATATTATCATAATCATTTGACGATGCAGCTGCATTAGCTAAAGAGTGAGCTATCGGACCCTTAATTTGATCTGATACATATTTATTGTTTATAGGTGCCCCCTCAAGTCTACAATTTACCAAATACGCAACAATATTACGTATACGAAACATCAGATCTTCCTTATACTTAACCTCAACCTGATATTTAGAGCAGATGTCTCCGACAAAAGAGGCAGCTTTTTCAGAAACCATACGGTTTACTACCTTTTTGCCAAATACATTCCATGCTATCTTCATATAATCAGAAACAGACTTTCCCATATTACAAGTTTTTATTTAGTATCTTTTGGGTATTAGCTAAAGTAACAGAAGACTCATTACTAAGCATACCGTTCTTATCAATCAAAGGAACCTGAGCTATTTCACTTAATGATTTAACCAATAGAGAAGTTTCTCTAAAAGTATTCAAATAATATTCATCCTCTATTTGGAAGTCATAAATTAATGGTTCCAAATAAAGCAACTTGTCGTTTATTCTTTCACAGAGTCGCTTCATTACAGATTCAAGTTCAATGGCCCTTTGGTTGATTGCTTCCATAGCAGCCCAACCTAACTTCGCCTTTGCCCGTGCCTTTTTCACCTCTTCCAAATACGCAGTGGCTTCCGTATATTTTTTAGAATAATATGCCGATGCAACAATTCCAGCAGCAGCTAAAGCAAACACTCCCGTAGTGGTAGCTGTAATCGCGCCAAGTACAGCCGAACCTGCAGCCATTCCACCTCCACCAGCAGCTAATGATCCGCCTCCCAACCAAGCCAATGTTGCATTTGTAGCGGCAGCACCAGACAAAGAACTTATTGCAGTACCAGTACTTGCTGCCCCAAAAGCCATTACTGCAGACGTAGTAGCTGCAGGTACTCCACATAATGCAATTGTTGCTACACCTGTAGAAGCCACTGCTATTTTTCCAGCTGTGGAAGCATTCATTTCTATAGATTCTAAGGTATCTATATCTAACTGATCAAGATTTATCTTACCACCAAACTCATATTCTTTATCCTTATAATTATTTCCCATAACCTTAAGATAACCTAAAAATGGAGAAAGACAAGTCTTCAGAAGTTCCAATTTTGTCTTACCAAAATCCGACAACACACGGTTGGATTCTTCTCTTCTTCTTCTGTTTTCCTCTTCTATATTAGCAACCATTCTATCAGCAAGTTCCTTTGCCTCTTTGGCCTTTTTACGAGAATCATAAGCCTCATAACCTGTTACAACTCGTCCTATTTTACCCGCACCCTTCGCTACATTTTTGGCACCCTTTGTTAAAGATTTAGCACTATCACAAACCTCATTAAAAGTTTCATCAATACAATCGCCAATAAAAGAACTTGTTGCATCAATGGCCTTATCGGCTGATTTAGCCAGATCACCAACAAAGGTACCCTTCATTGATTTAGAAATAGATTTTAATAAGCCCATATCAATATTGTTTTTTAAGTTTTACATTGCCATCTATTGAATACACGATGTATTCTCCTTCAAGTACACCTTTTTTATAGTTACCTTGTATATAAGGATGGCCATTCTTAAAATAAACGATGAAAGGACCATCTGGAACATCATTAATTTTGATCTGTTCCTTATTGGTTTCCCCAGTTGGATAATACACAAAGCATTCTGCAACCTTGTCATTATCTTGAAATTCACCTTTACAAGCAATCGCTCCATTATCATTATATTCAACAAAAGGTCCGATTTTCTCACCATTAACCCACATAATTTCAGACTTAACCTGCCGATTAGGATAATAAGTGATTTCTTGACCATTCATCACTCCATTTATCGTGACATAGGTACGACATACGGACTTATCATTATAGTATTCTTTATGTTTTATCGGAACATGCTTCTTTCTATAGAAAGCGAAATAATAAATAAGTAACGCTGTGCTGATTATCACAACACAGATTATTGAAATTGTCAATATATTCATTCTCTCACAATAGTTTTTTAGTCCAACTTTATAAATTCAAAATCATTCTGATTGCAGCATGCTTTCTTATAATCGAAAGCATAGATGCGCATGTAGGCTTCTTGCACCTCCTTGGCTCCATTGTAAAAAGGGGTGGCGGTGTGCTGCATGGTTGTTACTGTCACTACCATATCGGGAGTGAGGACGGTACCGTTTGTTAGCTTCTAAAAGCTTTAAGTGAAAATGCCGATTAACCCAGTATTTACTCTTATTCTTCCTAAAAATCCAAAAGTTCCTGTGACGGGTCGTTATACAATTCCACAAACTTCTCAAAATCGTCTAATGGTGATTTTGTAACAATCGAACTTATACCTTGTAACGAAGCAAGAATTAAGTCTCTGTCATTTGAAGCTACAGCCTTGTCTAACAAATCGTAGTGCTTTACCAAAGCCTTATCACGTTCCCCAAACGTACCTTCTAAGAATGATTGGGCTGTTTTGAATTTGGCAATTGTGTTAGCTATTTCAACTTTACCCCATTCTTGCATTTGTTTAGTACGTTCTTGGGCTAAAATACATTCCGTGAACATGCCAGCGATATTCTGTGCGGCATCAATAGCACGTTCTGACGTATGCACTAAATTCGACAAAGACTGTCCGACTTCTTGCACTTCACCAATTATATCATTGTTTTGTTCTAAACTCACAGGATATGCTTCTTCATTTGAAGCATATTCTGCTATATCATACGAATCACTCATAATTATTTATTTTTTAATTTTGAATCACTAATAATCTTGTAGTCCTTGGTTGCTTTAGCAATGGCTTGCATATCTAGCATGGTTAAGGGCTCGCCGTTTTCAAGGCATTTCTCCCGCAATGGTTCGTAAACAGCCATAAAGCCCTTGTTAGCTTTGGCAATGGCTCTGATTATCTCTATTGCACGCAGAGAACTTGCCTTTCCTTCTTCGTAGCCTTCGGTCATAACCTTTATGTTCGAGATGAGGTTTTTCTGGAATTCCGTATGCTCTTCTACCAACTGTGTGTGTTTGTCAAGCTTATCCAGCAATGCGCCCCCAACAAAGGTAAGAGCTGCTGCACCCATTGCCATCTTAGGATTGCTCTTCATCCATTTTCGTGACTGTTTGTTCCTCAGAGCATGAGTAAACATGTCTACGGTTTTGTTGATGTGAGCATCCAAATCCACAGAAGCATCATTGATTGTTACTTCTTGCAAATCAAACGATTGCATCGAGACATCTATGCCGTCTTTTTGCGTAGCTAACGTTCGTCCTCCATTACTACTCCTCACAATATTGATGAGTTCTGCACCCAAGTATATATTGCGGTAAGCATATGCTCGTACATAATCCAACCAATAGTTTATCTTCTTGTTGGAATCAGTTATTTCCTCATACTCGTACTTAGCGACATCATACAGTTTCTTAAGCTCGTTCGATTTATCTGTCAGTTTCTTCTCGTCTGTCCACAATCCGCCAAACGTAGATGTTTCTTGTCCCTGTACATATCCAAGTTCAGACATGACATTAGCCAGACGGTCGTCATCAAGCATAGTTTTTATCTCCGATAAGTCTTGAGACATCTCCGCATCGTGTTGCTTAATGAATGGTAAGTCATCTTTTCTCAACAAGTCAGAATCACCCGTAGATGCTGATTTCTGAATAATCTCTTGGTAGTAGTTATATACCTCATCCAACTCTGTTTCAGCACGCAATGAGTATGTGTAGAAGAAACGTAGTTTAGCATCATAATATCTTTTATTCGCAACAATCTTGCTCACAGGATCATTTTTAAGCATCGCCTTATCGTTCAGATCAAACAACTTCTTGAGTTCCTCACCAAACTCAATATAAGTATTCCTTGTTATGGTATCCTTATTTAACGGAATACTCAAGCCTACATTCAATCCATCATAAAGCGCATCCTGTACGTTGGCAAGTGCCGAGGCTACTTCTCGTTCCTCCTTTGCGTTTTCTATAGACAATCTGCTCTTTTCATTTCTGTAAACCTGCAAATCCTGTAAATATTTATTATACTTTTCTTTTTTTCTCTTAACACTATAATATCTCCATGCAAGTACTATAAAAACTATTATCGGGTGAATTAGTATTGCGATCAAACTAATTGCAAATACGATATTGAACCATTTTGAGAAGAATTTTGGAGCCATCTCTACTTCTTCTGGCCTAACCAACTTAGACAGCACACCTTGGGTATTGTCGTTGTTGGATGCAAGGTCATTATATCGTTCAGACAAAGTTTCAATATTAACGAACAGTTTCTTCATCTGTTCACTTTTAATCTTCCAATCAATATATGGCTTGCCGTTTTCGTCAAGGAAAATAGACCTATATACTTGTTTCTCTTCTTCAAATTCAGGAGATACAGTTGAACCGTAAAGGTAAAGCATTCCTAATCGTCGCAACTCTTTTGAGCGTTCTTTATCACACTGCAACAATGTAGTACCATGAGCATATCGTTTTGACAATTCAAGACAAGCTTTGCCATCACATTCCTCTGCCAATAATTGAAGATCCTTTGTTGAGAGTTCCCCATAATTAATATCATCAGGCTCAGACGTACAACTAACCTTACATCCATTTCTGACCAAAGCGTCTTTCAATTTAATTGCCTTAATAGCATCATCTACATTTAACTGGAAAGGACAAGAGGAAAATAAATTCTTTATCTCCGGGAGGTCCATATCCAAATGTTCCTTAATTATCTTTATAATTTGTAATTTACCCAAACCATAATCCAATACTGTTATTATCATATATCAATAGATTTTAATCCAACTTTTTAAATTCAAAATCATTCGGATTGCAGCATGCTTTCTTATAATCGAAAGCATAGATGCGCATGTAGGCTTCTTGCACCTCCTTGGCTCCATTGTAAAAAGGGGTGGCGGTGTGCTGCATGGTTGTTACTGTCACTACCATATCGGGAGTGAGGACTGTACCGTTAGAGCGTTTAAGGCGCTTAGGCTTTACTTGAAATACCTTGCTCATAATCATTCAGTTTTTAAAGTTCATATATATAACTGTTCCTGCTTTTCTGCCGAAACAGCTAGTTGTTTACTTTCAAGAGGTAAAGATTATGCAAACGAGCGCAATGAAAGCTTGCTTTCAAATTGCCGAGTGCAGCTAATCTTCTGCAAAGATTATGCAAACCGAAAGCAGAATCATCAAGCTTGCTTGAATGTTATGCTGAGGTGCAGCTAATCTTCTGCAAAGTTAAGAAAAATCTGCGAACTAAACAAGTTCATAATGGCTCATAAGCGAAAAAAGATGGTGCGAACCCCTACTTTCTTCACTTCCTTGCAAGTTAGGCTCTGGTAAAACCCGTAGAAAAGAAAATGTGAAAGAGGAATCCACACCATATGACGGTGTAGACTCGCTCAAACAAATTCTCATTCTTTCTACGTTTCAATTTACCAGATTTCAACCTACAGAACTGAATAGTTTGCTCGTGTCCACAAGATTATCTTGTTTCTCTGCATCATAGCGACTTCAAGCAAGGACTTTCACCTGCCCTGTCACTAATACAATGGCAAATTTAGTAAAAATCTGATGAACCACCAAACGTTTAACAAGAAATCTTATGGATTCCTCTTATATTTCACATTTCAGGGACTCCACTCCCTCCTTCTTCCTGCCTTCATACCTTATTATATATAGAGTGATTGTAATTTCTGGCGCAAAAGTACAATCCGGATGCGTCAAAAACTGACATAGAAAGAAGAAAAGATGAAGAAGGAAGTTCAATCCCTTAAAAAAGACTAAAATATTCGCAAAAATAGCGAATGTTTATAATTAAGTATTACCTTTGCATAAAATAAGTTGCACCTCAGCATAACAATCAAGCAAGCTTGTTGTTCTGCGTTCGGTTTGCATTATTTTTGCATAAGAAAAGCTGCACTCGGCAATTTAAAAGCAAGTTTTCATTGCGCTCGTTTGCATAGTCTTTGCAATCAATAAATTATTATAATTATGGAAATAACATTTGAGGAGGATTATCTCCGAGAATTATATTATGAGGGAAAAGCGCATAATAAGAAATATCGCTTCCAACCTCAAATCATTAAGAAGTACGTTCGAGTTATTGACCTTATGGCATCCTTGAACAGTACAGAAGATTTTTATCGCTACAAAGCCTTACATTACGAAGCTCTTGTGGGTGATAAGAAAGATCGTGAATCTGTTAGAGTCAATGACCAATATAGAATAGAGTTTCACTCTGAAGTTGTTGGCAACGAAAAACAAATCACGATATGCAATATATTAGAATTATCAAACCATTATAAATAAAAAACAGCATTATGTCAAACTTAGGTTTTGGTTTTTACCCAACTCACCCTGGTGAGGTTTTGAAAGATGAATTAGAGGAGCGTGGCATTTCGCAAAGAAAATTTGCGGAAAGCATCGGTATGGGATATTCCGTACTTAACGAAATTCTGAATGGCAAACGTCCTGTTACCACAAATTCAGCTCTGATGTTTGAGGCTGCATTGGATATTCCTGCCGATTCTCTCCTGAAACTGCAGATGAAATACAATATGCATACTGCCCGAAAAGATAATGCTTTGGTAGAAAAGCTCAAGCAGATTCGCAGAGTTGCAGCCATGTTATAAAACAGAAATGCGTCCGCACAATACGGCCGCATTTCTGTTTTTGTAAAGTTACCACACAACAACTGCTATGCGATTTGCTATAGTATGTTCCTAGAACCGGAATCCGAAAAACATTCTTACTCGCCATTTGTTTCTCTTCACCTGCAGGTGATCCTCATCTCCTGCTACTGAGAAATTATAAACCGCAGTGGCACCGGCAAACTTGTTGCGCCAGGAATACACGGCTGCACCTCTACCGGTAATGATGGCAGACGGAAAATGATATTTCATGCTGTTACGAACGGTTGGGATTTCTGTATCACTACTCCCCTCTTCTGCTTCAGCCCTCATCTTGGTATAGTCATGCGAATACACCGTGATAGTTGGCAAGGCTGACAGATGGAACAGCAGATGAGAAGATGGAACGAGATTATATCCATAGCCTGCACCGAGCGCCAACTCGTTAAGACGGATGGTCATTCCCTTTACCTTCGTCTTGGAACCGTCAAAACTGGCGCCTACCATCCAACTTCCGGCACTTCGCTTCTGAATGTAGCTCTGGCTGAAGGCTGCCGGGAAGGAGAATTTGCGGTAGTTGAAGGCATAATAGAAATTGAGATTCAATGCCTTCTGCGAGATTTCTCCCTTATGGATATCTATCTCGCTACCTCCCATTTCCTGATGACCATGGAATGTCTTGGACGAGAGATAGACCACATCAAAGCCATAGCGGTTGCTATAGGAATTGAGGTTGAACTCGTAGTCCTGATTCTTGCCAGCCAACTTGGCTGGGTTCACAGCCAAGCCAAGTCCCAATCCCCGGTAAGCCACTGCCATAGAGAGGGTTCCACGGCAGTCTGCCATCACCTTGGTATGCGTTTCCGTTCCATCCGTCTTCGCTGTAGTTTCCAAATCAGCTCCCGAAAGATTGCCTCTTAGTTTAATGGTCCATCGGGCATTTGGACGGGAGATGTAGGTAGTATCATACTTTATCTTGTAATAATTGGCTGCCAGCAGTGAATCTCCTCTGAACAATTGGCGGTCGTATAGGCTCAATCGTCTTTGAATCTTGGCATAATGCTTCATGAACCTTTGTTTTTTCTTCTCACTCATTTTGCTCTTACCCAATTCTGCCATGAGAAGAGAGTCGCCCCATTGGAGCATACGTCCCCTATCAGCAGACTGTCGCAACTGGAGTCGCAGGCTATCTGCCATCATCAGTAGTTCTTTCAGCTTCTTTCGAGGTTTCCTGTTCTGTCCGTTCTGGGCAATAGCAGGAGCAAGTACTCCCATAGAAAATACCACCACAAGAAATGATGCTTTCACCATCACCATTGACCCAGTTTTCATTTTTCGTCTATTCATCTTATTTATCTTTCTTTCCTATTCCGGTACAAAAGTACGGCAAAACGTCGAAACAGAAAAGGAAAAAAGCAAAAAAAATAAGAAATAAAGAAAAGATCAAAAGAATTGATTTTTCGTAGAACTTTAAAAGAAGATAAAAATCAGAATCCGAAACCGTGGTTTCGGAAACACAATCACCTCTAAAACAAATAAAAAAACTTAAATTAGCAAATAAACAAGCTGATATTCAGGCATTTTTATTAACTTTGCATTCGAAACCGCCATTTCCGAAACAGCGGTTTCGAAAAATAACATCAAAAAGAAACTGTAAAATTATAGAAATATGAAGTTCTTTGGAAGCAAAATGAAATAAAAAGATTCGCTACATAAACAAAAAATGCAGACGCATTTCTGTATATAAACTTACCGCACAACAGGTGGATGACGAGTGCACAACAGCTGATGGACATTCGCACAACAGCTGATATGCAAGCGCACAACAGCTGTTGTGCGGTTCATGATAGTAACTTTTCCAACGACATATACTATCTCTTCCAACAACTTATCCTATATCTTCCAACAACTTATGCCGGTACTTTCAGCACCTCTTCCTATATCCATCGACGCCCCAATCCACTATCGAGAACAGACGGAGGCACATCTATATAGAACAGCAAAGGCTTAAAAATGAGCATGAATGACCCCACACTTTCTGTTAATCTTTACTATATTCCAGCGGGAAAACTTGCAGGATAATGGGAATATAAGTATCTTTGCATACGAATTTCTGAAACGATTGTCTCACAAAGACATAAAATTAAGAGAGAAACTTTTTTTTAGGATAATATAGAGATTACAAAAACAAATGAAAAAAGGACTTTTTGCACTCGCTTTGGGTACATTCACCCTGGGCATGACTGAGTTTATCATCGAGGGTATCATTACCGATGTTGCCCACAACATGAACGTATCCATTCCAGAGGCAGGCCACCTCATCTCCATCTATGCGCTGGGCGTCTGTGCTGGAGCCTTCTCACTGATACTCATGCACAAGTATCGCCCTAAGAAGATATTGATGTTCCTGGCTTCCATCATCACCATCGGAGCCATCATCGCATCCGTAGCCCCAACTTACTGGCTGTTGCTCTGCGCCCGATTCATTCAGGGTCTGCCTCATGGTGCCTACTTCGGAACGGCTACCATCGTGGCTGTGAAGATGGCAAAGGAGGGAAAGGGAACCAAGGCGGTGGCAATGATGTGTGCTGGAATGCCGGTAGCCAATCTGGTGGGCGTACCTATCGGCACCTTCCTGAGTCATGCGTTCAGCTGGCGAGTACCATTTGTCAGTTGCATATTGCTCGGTATCATGACGATGTATATGATTCACAGATGGGTTCCGGACGTGGCAGCGTTGCCGAATAAGGGAATGAAAGCACAGTTCCACTTCCTCCGCAGCTTGGCTCCCTGGCTCATCATCGCAGCCACCTTCCTGGGCAATGGCGGCATTCTCTGCTGGTTCAGCTACATCTCTCCTTTGCTTCAGATGGAGGGCGGATTCAGCGCAGCCAGCATCTCATTGCTGATGATTCTTGCCGGCGGTGGAATGGTAGTTGGTAACCAGGTGAGTGCGTTGCTTGCCGACCGTTTCAAGCCGGGGCGCTTCACCTGTTATCTCCAGTTTCTTGCGGCAGCATCGTTATTGCTCACCTTCTTCCTCGCTCCTTTCGGCTGGATATCAGTAGCGTTGATGTTCGTCTGCTGCGTCTGTCTTTTCGGCATCGGTTCGCCAGAGCAGTTCCTCATTGTGAAGCACGCCAAAGGTGGCGAAATGCTGGGTGGATGCTGCATTCAGGGTGCCTTCAACCTGGGCAATGCCGTGGGCGCTTTCCTCGGTGGTATTCCGGTAGCAATGGGATTGGGCTATAACTATCCAGCCCTCATCGGAGTGCCGATGGCATTGGCTGGAGCTATCTGTTTGCTGGTTTTTCATAAGAAATATGAATAAAATGTGCGATAATCCGAAATAAAAAAGTATCTTTGCAAAATAATTGCAATATAAACAAAAAACATGATGAAACTTAACAAGACATTCTTAACACTCGGTCTGGCAGCTGCCCTGCTGCAGATGCCAGCCTCATCGTTCGCCCAAAATGCGGGCGGCAGTCGTCAGAATCCACTCTTGCAGAAGAGCAGTCTCCCATTCGGAGCTCCAGATTTCAGCAAGATTAAGGAGAGTGATTATCTTCCTGCTTTCGAAGCAGCCATCAAGGATCAGCGTGCCAACATCCAGAAGATTGTAAGCAACAAGAAGAAGCCTACCTTCCAGAACACCATCCTCGCTTATGAGAACAGCGGTATGTTGCTGGATCGTGTTTCCAACGTATTCTTCGGTCTTACCAGTGCCCACAAGACTCCAGGCATTGCAGAAACCCAGAAGAAGGTAATGCCTCTGCTCACCAATCTGGAAAACGAGATTTCATTCAACCAGAAACTCTTCGAGCGCATCAAATATGTTTATGACAACGAATACAAGAAGCTCAAGGGTGAGGACAAGCGACTCACCGAGGTCATCTATAAGGGTTTCGTCCGTTCAGGAGCCCTGCTTTCTCCAGAGAAGATGGAGCGCATGAAGCAGATCAACTCACGCATCTCAGAACTCCAGGAGCAGTTTGGCAATCTTCTTCCTGCAGCCACCAACAACGCCGTGGTTTGGGTAAACAGCAAGGAAGAACTCGCAGGCCTGAGCGATGCTGACATCGCACAATGCAAGAAGGATGCAGAGAGCCGTGGAGGCAAGGCACCTTACTGCATCGTCATCGTGAACACCACCCAGCAGGCTATCCTCACCAATCTCCAGAACCGTGAGCTCCGCCGCAAGGTTTATATGGCAAGCATCCACCGTGCTGACGGAACCAATCCTGAGTTCAACACCTTCCCTATCGTAACCGAGATTGCCAAGTTGCGTGCAGAGAAGGGACAGCTGATGGGTTACAACAACTACGCCGAGTACTCATTGGAGAAGACAATGGCTAAGAACACCAAGAATGTAAACGCATTCCTGCAGCAGCTGATCAAGGAATATGCGCCAAAGGCTGATGCTGAGACCCGCGACATTGAGGCTTATGCTCAGAAGACTGAGGGCAAGGACTTCAAGTTGCAGCCATACGACCGCTTCTACTATTCTGCAAAGATGAAGAAGGAGATGCTCAACATCTCTGACAATGAGATCAAGCCATACTTCAACATCGACAGCGTGCAGGTGAACGGTGTGTTCTATGCAGCTCATCGCGTATACGGCTTGAACTTCAAGCAGCGCAAGGACATTCCTACCTATCACCCAGACATGAAGGTGTTCGAGGTAAGCGACAAGAACGGCAAGCCTATCGCCCTCTTCTACAGCGACTACTTCCGTCGCCCTACCAAGCGTGGCGGTGCATGGATGAGTGCCTTTGCCAAGCAGAGCGACAAGTGGGGACAGTTGCCTATTATATATAATGTATGCAACAACGCCAAGGCACCGGAGGGTCAGCCTACCCTGATTACATGGGATGAGGTTTGCACCCTTTTCCATGAGTTCGGTCACGCCCTCCATGGAATGTTGTCAAAGTGCGGTTACAATACGCTTTCAGGAACAGCCGTGGCTCGCGACTTTGTGGAAATGCCATCCCAGTTTAATGAGTCATTCGCCAGCATTCCAGAAATCTTCGACCACTACGCCCGTCACACCCAGACCGGAGCAGCCATGCCAGCCGACCTGAAGGAGCGCATGCTGAAGAGCATCAACTTCCAGCCAGCCTATGCCCTGGGTGAGAATCTGGCAGCCACCTGCCTCGACCTGGCTTGGCACGAGTTGACACCAGACGAGATTCCTTCACCATATATGGCAGGCGCCTTCGAGAAGGAAGCCCTGAACAATGTAGGTCTGCTCAATTCTCAGATTCCTCCTCGCTACTCTACCACCTATTTCAACCATGTATGGGGCGGTGGTTATGCAGCAGGTTACTACAGCTATCTCTGGACAGAGGTGCTTGCCGTGAATGTGGCAGATTACTTTGCCAAGCATGGTGCCTTGGATCCAGCCGTTGGTCAGGCATTCCGCGATAAGGTTCTGAGCCGTGGCAACACCAAGGACCAGATGGAAATGTTCACCGACTTCACCGGCATGAAGCAGCCAGATGCTTCCGGCTTGTTGAAGGCAAGAGGAATGTAAGACAAGAAAATCATATAAGAAAAAAGCGTCTCCCTGAGAAATCAGGAGGACGCTTTTTCTTTTATAAGACTTTATCAACTATTTTACCGCCATAGGAGTCCAGTTCTTCAAGAAGCGGAGAACCTTCTTCTCATCATAGCCTTTACCTTCTTCCAGGAAGCTGGAGTCCTGGATATGGAGAACAGTTCCCTTCTCATCCAAAACCACAAAGACTGGGAAACCGAAACGGGCAGGATTGTTCAGGCGCTTCATCAATGACTCTGCCTTCTTTACAGCCTCAGCACCCGCAGCTTTGCGAGGATTGTAATTCACGTGGATGTACTCGAAGCTGTCATTCACCGCCTTGTTTACCGCAGTATCCTTCTCTACGAAATCGGCAAACTTCAAGCACCAAGGGCACCAGTTGCCACCCACCTGACAAATCACGAACTTGCCTTCAGCCTTCGCCTTGACCAAGGCCTCATCAATCTGAGTCATCGGATCAATGCTCTCATTATACACTTTCTTCAATGCTCCCTGAGCATGCGCCATCACAACAACCATGGTCATCATGAAGGCAAGAGTTACGAGTCTTCTCATACGAAATACTAATTATTGTTTCTCTAAATTATTGTTTCTCTATTATTGTTCTAATTCATCCTTTCGTTTTATCTCTTTAAAAGGGGCAGCACCCCAGGAAGGAATCAACCCATGTCAAACGGAGTCAATACATTCCTGAGCTTTTCGAAATCAGCCTTCGTGATGCGCCTGCCCCGAAGACTGCGCACCTGCGGGAAAACAGCGAAATAAGACTCCTGCGTAGTGTACCAGTTATGCGAACTCAACTCACTAACCGTCAACAGCTGGCGTTCCAGACTGCGGGCGAACCTGGGACTTACCCTAGAAAGGAAATGCTTGCCATCCTTCAGTTCTACAGCCAGAATCAGATAGGTCTGAGGTCCTGCTGCCTTCTTCCTAGCCACCACATTCTCGCTCACCTTCCAGCCTTTGGTAGAAGTCATCACCCGAATATCCCAACCGTATTTACGATTCAGACTGTCCATCATGCCCCGGAACACGACACCATGAGGAGCCGTATCCTTCAGTCCCGTATAACCGATGATATAATGTATCATCTCGTGCAGAAGCACACTCTTTGCCTGCTTGTCGGTCATATCATAATAGGTAGACATGGAGAGTTTGAAATCGTAAAGCTTGGTACGTCCCCATCGGGAAGAACGCTTGAAGGCAAGTTGTCCCAACCGGGTCTTGGCACGAGTCAGTCCCAGCTCCGGCAACGGCAGTTTACCCCCGAAATATTCCTGGTCAAAACGTTTGAACCACTCCTCCATCCAGTCTATAGTTACTATCATATCTGTATATTTATCGTATATTTATTCAGACGAATCGTCTACATATTACAAAACGAGTGCAAAGATACATTTTTTTCCGGAAAAACATTCATATTTATTAGAAAATGAGTAACTTTGCAGCCAAATTTTAAAACGAGAAATGAATAAAACAGCACAGCACATCATTGACATACAGAATGTGTCTAAAAGATTTGGCGAGAAAGTAGCCCTCAACGACATCAACCTCTTTGTGAGAAAGGGCGAATTCGTGACCATTCTCGGTCCTTCGGGATGCGGAAAAACTACTCTCCTGCGACTTCTGGCTGGATTCGAGACAGCCACAGAGGGCATCATCACCATAGCAGGGAATGATATTACCAACCTGCCACCCTACAAACGCAACGTAAACACGGTGTTCCAGAAATACGCCCTGTTTCCTCACCTCAATGTATTTGACAACATCGCTTTCGGCTTGAAACTCAAGAACACGCCGAAGGACCAGATCATGCCTAAGGTGAAGCGTGCCTTGAAGATGGTGAACATGAGCGATTACGAATACCGCGACGTCAACTCGCTTTCGGGTGGACAGCAGCAGCGCATTGCTATCGCCCGTGCCATCGTGAACGAGCCGGAAGTACTCCTGCTCGATGAACCACTTGCAGCACTTGACCTGAAGATGCGCAAGGACATGCAGCTGGAACTGAAGGAAATGCACGAGCGACTGGGCATTACCTTCATCTACGTAACCCACGACCAGGAAGAAGCCCTGACCCTGAGCGACACCATCGTGGTGATGAGCGAGGGAGAGATTCAGCAGATAGGACCCCCTACCGATATCTACAACGAGCCAGCCAACTCTTTTGTGGCAGACTTCATCGGCGAGAGCAACATCTTCTGCGGAACGATGGTCCACGACTGTCTGGTCAAGGTGGCAGGAGCAGAGATTCCTTGTGTGGACAAGGGATTCGGCTGCAACCAGGAAGTGGATGTAGTGATCAGACCGGAAGACATCGAAGTTTCTACCGACACAGAGCACGCCCAGTTTGTAGGCAAGATAACCTCATCCATCTTCAAAGGCGTGCACTACGAGATGCTTGCCGAGAGCGACAAGGGCTACGAGTTCCTGATTCAGAACTACAAGCATTTCGAGGTGGGACAGACCATCGGCATGAGCGTGATTCCCGACAACATCCACATCATGAAGAAGGAGCACACCACGAACACCTTCCAGGCGAAGGTGAACGGCGACGGAACCATCGAGTTCCTGGGCTGCGAATACCAGATAGAGATTCCGGAAGAGAAGAAGAGCCAGATTCATACCGATGAAGAAGGCAAGGAAGTGATCAACGTAAACGTAGATTTCGGAAAGATTGAGCTTTTCGACAACGAGAGCGAAGGAACCTTTACCGGTGACATCTGCTTCATTCTCTATAAGGGCGACCATTATCACCTGACCGTAGACACCGACTGGGGCGAGAAGCTCTATGTAGACACTCAGGATGTCTGGGACCTTGGCGACCATGTGGCAATCACCATTCCAAGAGAAAGCATTTCGTTTGAATAAAAATTATAAATTATTAATTATCAATTATAAATTGAACATTATCAAGTTTATATCCTCTCGACAAAGCTGGTCTATTCCATACGCCATCTTTGCGGCAATATTCGTGGTGCTGCCGTTGATTCTCATCGTAGTGTTCGCATTTACCGATGAAAACGGGAGTTTGACGCTCTACAATTTCCAGAAATTCCTGGCGCACCCGGAAGCCATCAATACCTTCGTGTATTCTATCGGCATTGCCTTTCTCAACACCCTGCTCTGCATTCTGTTGGGTTATCCGGCTGCCTATATTCTGACCCAGACCAAGATGAAATACGCCAACACCATCGTGATGCTCTTCATCCTGCCGATGTGGGTGAACATCCTGGTGCGCACACTTGCCACCGTGGCACTCTTCGATTTCGCCGACCTCCCGTTGGGCGAAGGCGCCCTGTTGTTTGGTATGGTCTACAACTTCATCCCATTCATGATTTATCCTATCTATAATACGCTGCAGAAGATGGACCGCAGCTACATAGAGGCAGCCGAAGACCTGGGCGCATCGCCCTGGCAACAGTTCATCAAAGTCATCCTTCCCCTCTCCATGCCGGGCGTGGCTAGTGGCATTCTGATGGTTTTCATGCCCACCATCTCCACCTTCGCCATTTCGGAACTGCTGACAATGAACAACATCAAGCTCTTCGGAACAACCATCCAGGAGAACATCAACAATTCAATGTGGAACTATGGTGCAGCCCTCTCGCTCATCATGCTCTTCCTCATCGGCGCATCAACATTGATTGCCGGTGACGGCAGCAAGCAGGAAGGAGGTATCAGATGATGCAAACAATATTCAGCAAGGAAATGATGAAAACAATATTCAGCAGGGAAATGATGAAGAAAGTATTCTGCCAGGGCTATCTGTGGCTGCTCCTGCTGCTGCTCTATTCCCCTATTCTCATCATCGTCATCTTCTCGTTTACCGAGGCAAGGGTGATGGGCAACTGGACCGGCTTCTCCCTGCAGCTCTACAAGAATCTCTTCGTAGAGGGAACCCACCATTCGTTGACAGCGGCACTCGTCAATACGATTAGCATCGCGCTGATTACCGCCACCGTTTCGACCCTCTTCGGAACCCTCACCGCCATCGGAATCTATAATCTGCGTAACCGTTATGCGAGAAACGCCATCCAGTTTGTGAACAACATTCCGATATTGAACGGCGACATCATCATCGGTATTTCGCTCTTCCTGCTCTTCATCACGCTGGGCATTCCTCAGGGCTATACTACGGTGGTCATCTCTCACATCACCTTCTGTATGCCCTACGTCATTCTGAGCGTAATGCCTAGATTGAAGCAGATGAACCCGAACCTCTATGAGGCGGCACTCGACCTGGGAGCTTCACCGATGCAGGCTTTGCGCAAGGTGATTATCCCTGAAATATTGCCGGGAATGATTTCGGGCTTCATGCTCGCCATCACCATGAGTATCGACGATTTCGCCGTGACCATCTTCACCATCGGCAACGAAGGTCTGGAGACGCTCTCCACCTTTATCTATGCAGATGCGAGAAAGGGAGGACTGACGCCGGAACTCCGTCCGCTGAGTACGATTATCTTCGTGCTGGTGCTCGTGATGCTGATTATCATCAATCGTCGTTCAGAAAAAAACAAGAAGAAATAAGATGAAGAACAAGATATTTTTGGGAGTTAAAGGAGTCAAGGGAGTTAAAGGAGTCAAGGGAGTTAAAGGAGTCAAGGGAGTTAAAGGAGTCAAGACAATAGCTTTTCTTTTCCTGAGCCTGCTGATGATTCTGCAGCTCTCTTCCTGCTACAACAAGGAGAACAGGGAGGAGATTCTGAAGGTTTACAACTGGGGAGACTACATTGACGAGGATATTCTTGCAGAATTCCCGAAATGGTATGAGGAACAGACCGGCAAGAAGATCCGGGTCATCTACCAGACCTTCGACATCAATGAGGTGATGCTGACCAAGATTGAGCGCGGTCATGAAGACTACGACGTGGTGTGTCCGTCGGAATACATCATCGAGCGAATGCTCCGCAAGGACCTTCTGCTGCCCATCGACACCGCGTTCGGCAAGACTCCGAACTATCTGAAGAACGTGTCGCCCTACATCGTGGAGCAGATTGATGCAACTTCCAATCACGGTCGCATCGCCCACAACTATGCCGTTCCCTATATGTGGGGAACCTGCGGAATCTTATATAATAAGGTACACGTACCGCAGAAGGACGCACAGACCTGGGGCACGCTCTGGAACAGGAAGTATCGTGGCAAGTTGCTGATGAAGGATTCCTACCGCGATTCCTACGGCACGGCTCTGATTTGGGAACACCGCAAAGACCTGGCTGCAGGCAAGGTAACCGTTCCGGAACTGATGAACGATTATTCGCCAAAGGCTATTGCCACCGTAGAAAGACAGCTGAAGGCGCTGAAGCCCAACATCGAGGGATGGGAGGCAGACTTCGGCAAGGAAACGATGACCAAGGGAAAGGCTTACCTGAACATGACCTGGAGCGGTGATGCTGTATGGGCGATAGAGGAAGCCGGAAACGTGGGTGTTGATTTGGGTTATGAAGTGCCGAAGGAAGGCAGCAACGTATGGTTTGACGGTTGGGTGATTCCGAAATACTCCCGCAATCCGAAGGCTGCCTCCTACTTCATCAACTATCTCTGCCAGGAAGACGTGGCACTTGCCAACATGGAGACCACGGGTTATGTGAGCAGCGTGGCTGGCAGGAAGGTGCTGGAAGCGATGAGCGACAAGGAAGCTTATCCTGAGACTGTGAACCTGGCTTACTTCTTTGGAGAGGAAGGCAGAAAGGCGCACCTGAATCCAATCATGTATCCGGACAGCACAGTGGTGGCAAGATGCGCCATGATTCATGATGCTGGCGATCATACTCCAGAAGTTTTGGACATGTGGTCGAAGGTGAAGGGCGACAACCTGGGTGGCGGAATCGTTATCTTCCTCTTAGCCGTAGTCCTTGCCCTGACCGTCTTCGTAGCCATCAAGAAATATGAGCACTACAAGCACAGAAGATTGTCAAGAAAGCATCGCAGAAGACACGTGGTAAAGGTAAAAGGGTAAAAAAGTAAAAAGGTAAAAGGGTAAAAAGCTTTACTTTTTATGGGAAAATTGAACTTTTTTGAAGAAAAACAGAAAAAAGTTGCAGAAAAATTTGGTGGAATGAAAAAAAAGTACTACCTTTGCACTCGCTTTTAAGAACAAAGCGTTTGGGTAGTTACCAGAGTGGCCAAATGGGGCAGACTGTAAATCTGCTGGCTATGCCTTCGGTGGTTCGAATCCATCACTACCCACTTTTCCCAAAATAACTCAAAAAATTTAAGAGTCCGGTTTTCGAAAGAGAATCGGATTTTTTTGTTTTACAGATTCACAGGAACACAAACAACATAAAAAAGCGATGGATTTCTACAGTCCATCGCTTTTCTTATTTCAAGATTATCCCAATCAAAAGATTAGTCCTTCAGGCTCTCCTGATACCAGTCGAAGAGTTTCTTCACACCATCCTCGATTTCTACCTTATGAGTCCATCCTAGGCTATGGAGCTTATCTACGGAGATGAGCTTGCGCATGGTTCCATCTGGCTTGCTGGCGTCAAACTCAACCTCACCTTCGAAACCTACTGCCTTTACTACAAGCTCTGAAAGCTCACGGATGGTAAGTTCCTTACCGGTTCCCACGTTGATGTGGCAGTTGCGAATCTCACCGAGAGATGGGATTGCACCACCTCTACCTTCAGAATTGTTTCTATCCACAGCACCATCCACCTTGGCACCATAGAATACAGAGCTGTATTTCTCAATGCCGATGATGTCCTTGAAGTCCACATTCAGGAGCACATGAACACTGGCGTCAGCCATATCCTCGCTCCAGAGGAACTCACGCAAAGGCTTGCCGGTTCCCCAAAGCACCACCTTGTTGTCGTAGATTCCGTAGAACTCCAGCGCCTTCAGAATGCGCTCGTGAGAGTTGCTGCCGTCCACATTACCCTCGCCGATAATGGCGCGAAGCTTGTCAGTAGGGTTGATAGGACGCTTGTTCATATCTACCTCAATACTGTGCCAGTCGCCGTCATGGATGAGCTTGGCAAGATAAATCTTGCGCATCATCGCAGGCATTACGTGACTGTTCTCCAGGTGGAAATTATCATTCGGACCATAGAGGTTGGTTGGCATTACTGCGATATAGTTGGTTCCATACTGAAGGTTGTAGCTCTCGCACATCTTCAGTCCGGCAATCTTGGCAATGGCGTATTCCTCGTTGGTGTATTCCAAAGGAGAAGTAAGGAGCACGTCCTCCTTCATAGGCTGCGGTGCATTCTTTGGATAGATGCAGGTAGAGCCCAGGAAGAGGAGTTTCTTCACGCCATGAGAATAGGCATTGCTGATCACGTTGCACTGAATCTTCATGTTCTGCATGATGAAGTCGGCACGATAGAGCGAATTTGCCATGATTCCGCCCACGAAGGCTGCAGCCAGAACCACTGCATCTGGCTTCTCCTCATCAAAGAACTTCTCTACTGCATACTGGTCGGTCAAGTCGAGTTCTTTATGAGAACGACCCACCAGGTTATGATAGCCTCTCTTCTCGAGGTTATTCCAGATAGCAGACCCCACAAGTCCGTGGTGTCCTGCTATATAAATCTTTGAATTCTTATCCAACATAATTACCTAACAATTCCCTTTTCCAAGTATTCCACGAGGTTGCAGCGAACCTTCTCGCCAGCATCCTCGGCAGCCACCTTCGCCATATCGCTCTCTACCATGATCTTGACGAGATCCTCGAAAGAGGTAGAATTAGGATTCCAGTTGAGCTTAGCCTTAGCCTTTGTTGGGTCACCCCAGAGGTTCACCACGTCGGTAGGACGATAGAAGTCAGGAGAAACCTCAACGAGTGTCTTGCCGATGAGTTCCTCAGGACCCTCAACGCAGATACCCTTCTCGTTCTCATTCTTGCCTTCCCACTTCAGTTCGATTCCAACATAGTGGAAAGCCAGCTGGGCGAACTCACGGACAGAGTGCTGCTTACCGGTAGCAATGACGAAATCCTCTGGCTTCTCTGCCTGGAGAATCAGCCACATGCACTCTACGTAATCCTTAGCATAACCCCAGTCGCGGAGAGAATCCAGGTTACCGAGATAGAGCTTGCTCTGCTTGCCCTGCTTGATACGGGCTGCAGCCAGCGTAATCTTGCGGGTAACGAAAGTCTCGCCACGGCGCTCACTCTCATGGTTGAAGAGAATACCTGAGCAGCAGAACATGTTGTAAGCCTCACGATATTCCTTGACAATCCAGAAGCCATACTGCTTGGCAACAGCGTATGGAGAATAAGGGTGGAACGGAGTGTTCTCGTTCTGTGGGACCTCTTCTACCTTACCGTAAAGCTCGGAGGTAGAAGCCTGATACATGCGGCAGGTTTCTGACAAACCACACTGGCGGATAGCCTCCAGGATGCGGAGAACGCCCGTTGCGTCTACATCGGCAGTAAACTCCGGAGAGTCGAAACTTACCTGTACATGGCTCTGTGCCGCAAGGTTGTAAACCTCTGTAGGTTTCACCTTGTTCATCACCTGGATGATACTCATGGAGTCACCGAGGTCGGCATAATGAAGATGGAAATTTGGGGTACCTTCCAGATGAGCGATGCGCTCGCGATAGTCGGTAGATGAACGTCGGATAGTTCCGTGAACATCATACCCCTTACTCTGCAGCAACTCTGCCAAATAAGAGCCATCCTGACCTGTAATACCCGTGATTAAAGCTACTTTTCTTTTTTCCATTTATTTTTTATATCAATACTGCGTTAAATTAATATTTAATCGTCTGTAAATCAATAACTTATATTAAGAAATGCTTATGAAAACTTAACTATAAAAAGTTGGTCAAGTCGCTGATTTTCAGTAACTTTGCAAATCACGACAAACGCAAAATTAT
>NZ_JBQKLN010000017.1:0-79268 GCF_052116205.1 Prevotella sp. Sow4_E9_plate
AAATTATGTAACTTTGCAGCCGAAAAGGCTTCCCTGCTGGGGGCATGCCCCCAGCAGGGAGTGGGAATGAAAGTTAAGAACAAGCCTTGACACAGTTTAAATTACACCCCCACTTTTGGCGGTCTTCAGAATCATTGAGCATTTCAATCATCTTCTGTTTCAGTTCTCGTACCGCCTTTTTCTGGTAATCTCGTAGTTCTATCATTTTCGTTACCTCCTTATTCTATTATGTCATTAGTAACATTATCTTCTTTCTCCTTTGGCACATAATCATAGTCATCGCTGAGAGCTTCTTTCACAACCTCCTCGTTTTGCATGGCGAGTGCCTCGTTTTGCTGAAACTCTTTCATCATAGCCTCACTATACTTTTGCTTTGGCAGAATATCCGTTCCACCTTCTAAAGCTTGCAAGAAAGCATCTGGCATGGCACACAGTTCTATAACAGGCATGACTTTATGGAATTCGTCCTCATAAGCGTATGCGCCATCACTATAAACATAAACCTTCAAAGGATTCTGCCTAGTCGCAACCTCAGCTATCATCGGAATGATAATACTGACTACACGCTCGTCGAGGACAACAAGCATCTGTCCAGCCTCATCCTTAAAATAGCGCAATACGTTCTTCTTAAATTTCTTGCCTCCAAATGTTTCTTGCTCTTGATAGATATTGTTCTTGATGCAGAGGAGGTCAACGAGAGAAGCCATCAATGCTCGACGACTCTTACTGCTGCTTTGGTCACGAGGCACAAACTCCGTTTTATAATAACGAAGATTATTGCGAGTCAAGCCAGGGACTTCTTCACCCTTCTGGTTCGTATAACCATTAATGACTCGTTTGTTTCGCTCGTAGGTTACTTTTTCGCAAATGTTATTCTCGTTGTTGGTCACTAAGATACATTTGCGATGACCGCCGTCTTCTGAGTTCAATTGCATTGTTGCGTGGAGAGTGGTGCCTGAGCCAGCGAAGAAGTCGAGGATAGTGGAGTCTTTTCCTTTTGTTATTGATATCAAATGTTTTAGCAACAACAATGGTTTTGGATATCCAAAAGGTTTATTGCCAAATATTTCTTTAATATCATCGTTTCCACTTTCCGTTCGACCATAAATTGCATCAATTAAAAGACTCTTGGGCGTAATACCTTCAGGTCTATAATATTTAGTATATACCTTTCCATTTTTAAAAACAAGTTCATTATATTGCTTTGCCACTTTTGCTTTACTCCATCGCCAACAAGATTGTTTTCCTTTAACTACACGAGGATAATATTTTGTCCCATCAGGACCTATTATCTCATATATTAAGGACTGACTAATTTGAATAGAAGCCTTATCTAATGTAACCAATCCGTATTCTCCTTTATCGTCTTTGTATGGATATAAAGCTTTATCCAATTGATAATTTCTATCGAGCCCTATTATTTTGCCATTTAACAAACGTTTTGCATAACACAACACATACTCGTGTTCCGTAACAACATTACTTGAATCGTTACCTCCTCCTTGCTTTTTTTTCCAAATAAATTGTGCTATATAATTATTTGCTCCAAATAACTTATCACATAAAAGTTTTAACTGAGCTTGTTCATTATCATCAATAGAAATGAATATTACTCCATTGTCTGCAAGTAAGTTTTTAGAAACAATTAACCTTCTACTCATAAACGACAACCATTTAGAATGGCGAAAGCTATCATCTTTATCTACAAAAGAGTCATTGTAGATAAAGTCTTTATTACCTGTGTTATAAGGAGGATCGATATAAATTACATCAATCTTCCCTGCATAAGCATAAGTAAGAGCAGCAAGAGCATTGAGGTTATCACCTTCTATCAACACATGATTAGGCGAACCTTCTGGCGCAGAATCCAAACGCTTGGTGGCATCCTCAACAAAAACAGGAAGTTTGTCTTGCATGTCGTCCCAAGCCGCTTCTGAGCTTTCTTCCCATACAAGTCCATAATGCTTCTTCTCATTGATAACCTCCAACAAATCATGCTTTAACTCCTTATCTATCTGAAGTTCTAATATCTGTTGGCGCAAAGCACCCAAATCAATTTTCTTCGCCATAACGGTGTACATTCCTCCCCTTTTCCGTGCTCCACCGACTCCCTAAGTAGAGAAGATTATTAGATATAGGATTGCTATTATAAAATGTAGGCGTAGGAATCTGATTACCTTTAGCCCCATCCTTGCCTGTAGCGGCCCTGGAAAAGCCTTTCATGTCAAAGATAAGAAGCAACAGAAGCCTACGCCAAACAGGTATATATATGATAGCACAGAGCGTACCCCCTCAGTCGAAGGGGCACACCTATGCCATGTGTATATACACAGTGGGTAGACGCCCACCGCAGTCTCATTCTGAACATGATTTGAAATTTTCCAGGTTTCTACAGGTCAGAAGAAACGTCAAGCAAACGTCTTCAATTTAAAATAGGCCAAGCCATGGACTTTTACTTAGCCGGCGACTCATCGCCAGCCATCCACGGCAAGACAACTGCAAAAGTACGAAAAAGAATTGGGATTTGCAAGAAAATCGGAAAGTTTCTTGCAAATCCCAAAGATATTTATCATTTTAAAATAATTTTCTCGTTCGAAGGATGGCGTAACGAGAAACAACTTGCGTTATCTTTGTTTGTAAAGCAGAAATCACATAAACTAATAATGTCCATTCCTATTACAACATCATAATCTTCACTCAACGTTAACATCGCTTCTACGTTTAACGCTGTTGTTCCTGTCGGTAAGCCTAAATGAACCAAAAACGTTTCACGTTTCTCTGTTGTTGTATTATCTGAGACCAAGCATACACCATAAGGCTTTAGTCCCAAATCATCAACTACCTTTTGAGATATAAGCGTATTAGTCGCCCCTGTATCCCACATGCAATTAGAAGAGCGAAATATCTTAGGCACAACAATACTCTCATTCATTTCTACAGCCTCACAGACTGCTATTGGCGTCAGAATGGCATCTACCAATCCCTTGCTTTCAAAATTATAAGCTGCCATTCAAAACCTCCAACAAATCGCCCTCATACATTTGTGGTCTAGTATGCTTCTTATCATCCATAAAACGAACCACACGTACATAGCCAGAGCGACAAACCTTCGACTTTTCCTTCTTGGAACAATCAAAAGCGTTCTTAAAATCTATAGTAATCTGCTCCATAATTATTTGGACTTTAAATTAAACATCTATTTAACAGTGCAAAATTACATATTTTCCTATAAATAAGACTATTAACACGCACCTTTAACAAAATATTAACATAACTGCAGTCCTTCCTCTTCTACATTATTATAAAATGGACTGCCCTTTTTGCTCTGCCAATCCTTCATCGAATACACTATCGGGTGAATCATCTGATTGATTTGCCATCCCAATTCCCAAAGAGGATAGGTGTAATTATCATGATCCTGCCCATCTATCTTATCCTTGTTCAAAAGCACAAGGATGTCCCAGTCGGAATCTGCTTTAGCATCCCTTCTAGCCCTTGACCCGAAAAGGATAACCTTGGCATCTTTCGGCATAATCGACTCCGCTTTCTTCTGAATCGACTTGAGTACCTCATCTTCAAGATGTTCCCTTGTTATTGTCGTCATAACACTATCATTTAATTACACCGCAAAAATACGAAAAAGAATTGAAACTAACAAATATTCTGAGAGATATTTGCATTTATTCTTTTCTCTTTACCCAAACCTTATGGCTGCCGCGGCCTAGTGAATCTATCGGCGAAGTCTTGTCATTTGTCAGTTCCTTCAGTTCCATAGAGGCGGAAGTACGGCTCAGGTTGTTGATGGAAGCATAATCGCCTAGGGTGAGGACTCCGTTCTTCTCTATCACCTCCAGGGCTCGGGCGATGCGCTCTTCCTTGGAATAGAGCTGCTTACGGATAACCTTTACACCACCCATATCACGCTCCAGGTCACGGTCGGTTTCACGCTTCACCTCCTTGATAAACTCAGGAGACGCCTTGAAGTTGATGTCTTTCACTCCCACCTTGCGGTACGTCATCTTATCATCTGGATTCAGAATTTCCCTAGGCTTCTCATCCTCGAAAGCGAGGGAGAGGGAGAAGGTGCCGAAACCTTCCAGATTCACGTTGTAACCCATGGAGAGCATATCTGTCAGCATATCAACCACATCGGTCAATACAGCCTCCGTGGTACTTTCCGAAATACCGCGATGGTAGTTCTGCATCATCTTGACGAACTCTTTTCGGGATAGTGTACGGTTGGTCACCATCTTAGGATAAACTCTGCGCTTTCCATCATAGCGCATATCCCCCATTTCCTGCAATTTGTACTTAGCCATATCAGTTTCCTTTCCTATTTTAGTTTATTAGTATTTCTTATTGCAACAGCCTTTACATCCTATAGTATTTATTGTTATACTTAAGAAGAAAAGACCACAAACCTAGGAAGAAAAGTATTTAATCCTAGGAGAAATCTCCGTTCATAGACATTGAACCGACATTCAAAGTCTATGAACCGCCGTTCAAAGACACTGAACGGACATTCAATGTTTATGAACGAAGATTTCTACCTTGCAAAGATACAACATTATCAGATATAAAACAAGACTTTTCCTGAATATCTTTACTTTTCCGGCCATAATTCTTCGTTTTTTGAGCTTATTTCTTTGCGTATCCCAAATAATTGTGTTAACTTTGTAGTCAGATTGCAAGCAAAAGGCTAAAGGATTGCAAGACTAAGACAGAACTTTCACATATGGGGAAGTTAAGGGAAGTTAGAGAAGTTAGAGGGAAGTTAAGGGACAAATGTCCTACGTTTTACGCCAAAAGACTATTGTCTCTTAACTTCCCGAACGACCGTAGGGAGTGATAACTTCTTTAACTTCAATTAATTCCCTCACTTGCGAAACTTGAATTAAGATTAGACATTCTTATGAGTATGAAGATATTAGCAACCAGCGACTGGCACCTGGGCAACCTGTTTCACGGCAACGACCGCCTGCCGGAACACAAGCATTTCCTGAAATGGCTCCTGGAGCAGATAGCTGGACAAAAACCCGATGCTCTCCTCATCGCAGGAGACATCTTCGATAACGGAAATCCATCGGCAGCGGCACAGACCGTTTATTACGAGTTTCTTGCCGATGCGACCCAACTGTGCCCTAACATGCAGGTCATCATTACCGCCGGCAACCACGATTCCGCCAGCCGACTGGAGGCTCCCCGTCCGCTGCTCACCCGATACCACGTGGAAATAAGAGGAAACGTAAGGAAAATCTGGCAGCAGGCAGAAAGCGGGGACGATGATAAAACCGGCGGACATTGGATCTATTCCTTCGATGACCTCATCATCCCCGTAACCAACGAGGAAGGAGAAGAAGTCATCATCCTCGCCGTACCTTTCCTAAGAAGCGATGTGGTGCAGAACGCCAGCTACTCGCAGGGAGTCAACGACTTTCTGAGAGAACTGACGGCTGAGGCTCGAAAGAAATATCCGGGCAGGAAGTGCATCATGATGGCACACATGTACGCCAAGGGTTCGGATATCGCCAAGAAGGATGCGAGCGAGAAAATCATCATCGGCGGACAGGAGGAAGTGGACCTGGAAGGATGGAACGACCATCCCGACTATATGACTTGCGGACACATCCACAAACGGCAACATATCTGGAACACCGACTGGGCAAGATATACGGGAAGTATCCTCCCGATGTCGTTTGCCGAGAAAGACTACACCCACGGCATCGACCTCATCACCATCGGATGTGACAAGGGAGAAAAGGAGGAAATGGAAGCGAAGGAAGAAGAAGAGGGAATGAAAAAGAAAGAAGAGGGAATGAAGGAAGAAGAAGAGAAAGAAAAGGAAAACTGCAAAGGCAAGAGCAAGGAATGGAAAGTAGATTTTCTGGAATACAAGCCTCAGCATTCCCTCCGCATCCTGCCCGAAGATGAGGAAGAGCTGACCTTCAAGAAATGGCAGAAGCTCATCAATTCTGAACTCTCGGAGAGAACAGACGGCGAACTGAGCGACCATTTCGACTACGTGATGCTGAAGGTGAAACAGGAGAAACTGACCAGCGATGACATCAAGGAACTGGAGAAACTCGTCAACGAAAAGGATGCCGTGCTCTGCAAAATCCAGCGCATCATCCCGCAACTGGACCTCTCCACCATCCAGGGTTCCCAGCACATCACCAGCATAGAAGACATCATCAACCGTCCTCCGCTCGACACGCTGAAGGAAGCCTTCGCCATCAGACACAACGCTCCGATGAACGAAAGACAGGAGAAAATGTTATCCGATTTATTAACGACATCATCATTATGAAATTCCTACAACTCGAAATACTCAACCTCGCTTCGCTTGACAAACAGGGAGGCGAGGTCATCAACTTTGAAGAAGGTGCCTTAGGCGAGAGTACCATCTTCAGCATCGTAGGTCCGACGGGAAGTGGCAAGTCTACCCTACTCGACGCTATCTGTCTGGCTCTCTACAACCGCGCCCCTCGCTACCCCAGGAAGAAAGGCGACAAGAACCAGAACATCGAGATTTTCGGAGCTGCCGATGCCAGCGAAAGTAACCGTCTGGCTCCTACCGACAGTAGAAACATCCTGACACGTGGCAAGAAGGAAGGCTACAGCAAACTCACCTTCCTTGCCAACAACGGCAGCATCTACCGCGCAGAATGGCACGTCAGATTCCAGAGAGTGCGCTACGAGAACGCCAAGACTGCGCTTTATAAAATCACGAGAAACGGCGAAGAGATAACAGAGGAAGCTGCCGACTGGAACGAGCTGCCGAATATCATCGGACTCGACTACGACCAGTTTCTCCGTACCGTACTCATCGCCCAAGGCTCGTTTGCCAACTTCCTGACGGCGAAGGAAAACGAGCGGTACGAACTCCTGGAAAAGCTCATCGGATGCGAGGAAACTTATACGAACATCGCTACTGAAATCAAGAAGGCGAAAGACCAGGCAACGGATGCCTACAACCAGATGGCTGCATCGGTGGAAGCCGTAAAACAGAACCTGCTGAACGATGAAGAACTCGCCCAACTGAAGGAGGAAATCGACCGCCTGGAAAAGGCTGAGAAGGAACTCGACAGCCAGTTGCAAGCCATCTCGAAAGACCTGCAATGGTTTGAGGAAAACGATAAGCAAACCAAACAAATCGCTATCTGCCAGACTGATATGGAGCAAGCAGCAGATGCCATTAAAGCAATGCAAGCCCAGATTCTCCGTCTGCAGTTGCACGATGAAGTACAGCCAGCTGTCAACCAGCTGCAGGAAGTAGAACGACAGACGCAAAGCATCCACGAACAGGAAGAAAACATCCTGAAAGCGGAAGGAAACATCAAAAGCCAAGAGTCTGCCATCAGCGAAAGCGAGAAAACTCTCGCCAGTCTGAAGGAAGCAGTCGGCAAGGCACAGGAACAGCTGGAAAAGGCGCTGCCGGTCATCGCTGAAGCAAAGACGCTGAAAACCAAAATGGAAGCGGCAATGCCGAATCTGAAAGAAAAGAAAGAGGCATTGGAGTTGGCGCAGAAAGAGAACCTAACTGCCCAGAAAGACTTGGAGGAAAACGCCCGAAACATCAAAAAATGGGAAGCTGAAACGGAGAAAGCGAACCTTGCCCTCAAAACGACAAAGGAAGAGATTGCCAAGCAGAAACAGGTTCTGCACGAAGCGACGCAAGCCGCAGAACAGGCTTGGGAGACGGAAAGAAATAAGACTGCCGGACAGAACATAGAGGAACTGCAGAACAGCAAGACTGTAGCTGACAGGAAACTGCAGGATGTCCAGCAAGCCATCAAGGTTGTGGCTCATCTCGATACTGCCACAACAGAAAAGCAGAAGAATGAGGAGCGGATTCAGCTCTTGGGCAAGAGAAATGCGGAGATAGATGAAGCCCTGAGCAAGTTGACCATCGAGGCTCTGACCCAAGAGACCCTGACGCTGAGAAATGCCTATACCCTCATGGTGAGCGAGAAATGGGAGATTCATCGTGCCAACCTGACCGAAGGCAAACCTTGTCCGCTCTGCGGCAGCACGACCCATCCTTATCATACCGACAACAGACAGTTTGAGGAAGCCACCACGGAACTCTCGCAACTTCTGAAAGTCAAGGAAAATCTGCTGAAACTGCAGCAGAAAGAGGAGAAGGATCTTTCCGGCGAGAGAAAACAGAACGACGGCGAAGTACAGACGCTCCAGAAACAACAGGAAAAGCTCTCGGGAGAAATCGCCAGCTACGAAGAGGAATGGAAGGCACTCATCGCCCAGTATCCAAAGATTCCAAAGGCAGAGGCAGAACTGAAATCGCTCTTGCCTATCTATGAAAACAAGGCGAAAGATGCGAGCAGCAAACTGAGCCTGTTTAACAAGATTCAGAAAGAGATAGAACGGCTGACCCAACTCAAGGATAAGGCTGTGAAGGATGAAGCTGCGTATGAAAGCAAGGCTTCTACTATACAGAACAAAGTCCAGGAAAATACTTCAACCTGCGCAACAAAACTGGCTGAGCAAAAAGCACTTACCACCAACCTCATCTCACAGCAGAAGAGTAAGGAGGAGGCTTACGGGAAAGCCCTTCAGACATGGAATAGTGCCAAGAAGGAAATGGAGGAATGGCTGGAGAAATATAAGCAGATTCTGAATGGAGAAGAACCTGATGCGGCAGAACAAAGACTGACAGCAGCAAAGGATGAGGCTACGAAAGCAGCAGATACTCAGAACGAGAATATCAACAAACTGAAAGCTGAACTCGCCAACAGTAAAGGTTCGCATCAAACCATGCTGTCTCAGAACAAGACGATGAAAGAGAATCTGCTGGCGAAGGAAAAGAAACTCGACCTTTGGATTGAGGAATATAACAAACAGCTTGAAGAAAAGAGCAACGAAGGAAAAGACTCAGAAGAGACTGATTCTAAAGAAAAAGGCATCGAGGAAAGAGGCATCAGACCACGCTTCATCGACAGAAATACCATCGGAGAGATGCTTCACTCTGCCGAAGATTGGAATGCTATCCGTCGGGAAAAGGACGAAAAGGAGAAAGCAGTGGCTTCAACTACCGCTCTTTACCAGAGCGCAGAAAAGGCGCATCAGCAGCATTTGGAACATCAGCCTGCCCAAAGCCGTGATGCTCTCCTAGCCATTCAGCAGGAGTATCAGGAGAGAAGCCAGCGCAACGAACTGATTGCTGCCAACGCCAGGATGCAGAACCATCAGGAAGCCGTGAAGCAGTTGGGCGACAAGGCTGAGGCTCTGAATCTCGTAACACAGGAAAAGGATGACTGGACAGCCATCACGGATGCCATCGGAGCAGACGGCAAGACGCTGCGCAAGATAGCCCAATGCTATACGCTCAGTTTCCTGATAGCGCACGCCAACCAGGAAATCAGAAAGTTCAACAGCCGTTACGAACTGCAGCAGGTAAAGCATTCGCTGGGCATCAGAGTCATCGACCACGACCGTGCCGACGATATCCGAGACACCACCTCCCTATCAGGTGGCGAAACCTTCATCGTGAGTCTCGGTCTAGCCTTGGGACTGTCTGCATTATCCTCCCGCAACATCTCCTTCGAGAACCTGTTCATCGACGAAGGCTTCGGAACTCTCGACCCTGATACCCTAGCCACCGTCATCGACTCCCTCGCCATGCTGCAAAGTTCGCAAGGCAAGAAGGTGGGCGTCATCAGTCATACCGACACGATGAGCGAGCGCATCACCACCCAGATAAGGATTATCAAGAATGGCAACTCCGGCAGCAGCCATATCGAGATCTATCCATAATTACACCTTATTATATATAGGACACACATCCTTATCCATCATACATACCATACGTTTGGCAGCCTTATACCAAATGTATGGTATGTTCTTTACTCCCTGTATGGTGGTATTGCCCAAGTGGGGAAATCGCAGTACCTTTGCACCCAGAAAAGCGAACAGGGCATCACAATCGATGTGGCTTACCGCTATTTCGCCACACCGAAACGCAAGTTTATCGCTGCTCGGCATACCACATATCCTGGTGGCTATCAACAAGATGGACCTTGTTGATTTCAGTAAAGATGTATACGACAAGATTGTTGCCGACTACAAGAAGATGTAGGAGGCATTGGATATCAAGAACGTGGTGTTTATCCCAATCAGCGCCAAGGATGGCGACAACGTGGTGAACAAGAGCGATAAGACTCCTTGGTATGATGTGATTCGTCCTATCAGCAGCCAGTTCCCAGACTACCGAGGTTATGCGGGCAGAGTGAGCGGCGGCATCATCCGTCCGGGCGATAAGATAAGAGTATTGCCATCGGGCACGGAGAGCACCGTGAAGAGCATCGACTTCGTAGAGGAACACCTGGAGGAGGCTTATGCCCCTATGAGCATTACCCTGACGCTGAACGATGATATCAACATTTCACGTGGCGACACCCTCGTGAAGGCAGACGAGAAGCAGCCTGGCATCGAACAGGATATCACGCTGGATGTATGCTGGTTCAATGAGCGCCCAGCTGCCGTAAGAAACAAATACGTAATCCGTCAGGCAACCTTCGAGACCCAGGGCTTGATTCGCAGCATCAACTATCGCCGCAACATCAACACCTTGGAGAAGGAAGAGGATGTATCGGAATTGAAGATGAACGATATTGCCGAAATCACTATCCACACCGCCAACCCATTGGTATTCGATAAATATACGGAGAATAAGGTAACAGGCAGTCTCATCTTCATTGACCCGGATACGAACGAGACCGTGGGAGCGGGACTTATTAAGTGAAGAATAAGGGCGGATTGCAAATCCGCAAAACAAAGAGGTTAAGACGTTTTTTAACGACGGATTGCAAATCCGTCGGAACGCCTAACGGATTTCGGTATTTGAGATGAAAAGAAAAATCCGTGTAATCCGTGCCAGAAGAAATATATGATGAACAAGAACGACATTCATAACCTGATTAAGGTGAACCCGCTCAGCAACTGGAGCGAAGAGGATGTGGAGCAATATGTAAAGAAGCACCATGTGCCTTATAACAAGCTGCAGGACAAGGGATATCCGAGCATCGGTTTTGAGCGCCCCCGCAGGAGGATGTTCAGAACAGAGCCTACGCTGCAGCCGTGGTACTCACCATCATCGTATTGGTGTTGAGTTTCGGCGGCAGATACATGATGGCTCATTTCTCTAAAAACAAGGTATAAACAGAAATCTAAACAAGGCTCTTCTGGAGTTGGTTTAAGGCTTAGATAAACGTTACGTAAGACTTAAACCAACTCCAAAAGAGACTTAAAACAACTCCAAAAGAGACTTAAAACAACTCCAAAAGAGACTTAAAGCAAATATGCGTTCCTACGGATTCATCTATCCACAGGAACGCATATTCATTTCTCATCATAGGAGATAACCAATCATTATACGATACTATATCATCCATACGATATTTAAACCTTGTTTCCCTCTTTTGGGAAAACCACGGTAGGCTTGAAGGTCTTAGCCTCCTCAAAGTCCATCAGGGCATAAGCGATGATGATGACGGTATCGCCCACCTGCACCTTGCGGGCTGCAGCACCGTTCAGGCAGATACAACCGCTGCCACGCTCACCCTTGATAATATAGGTCTCCAAGCGCTCACCATTGTTGTTGTCTACAATCTGAACCTTCTCGCCTGCTATCAGATTAGCAGCGTCCATCAAGTCCTCATCGATGGTGATGCTGCCCATATAATTCAGGTTAGCCTCAGTTACGGTCACACAATGGAGCTTACTCTTCAATACTTCTATCTGCATTGTTCTGTTATTACTTGATCTGTTACGGATTAAACTTAATAAAGAAATCTATCGAGGAATTATCCCTTATACTTGATATGGTCGATGAGACGGATAGGAGTCTTACCGCAATAAACGGTGATGCAACCTACCACATAGGCGCTATCCTCCCATGAAGCGACATCCTGCAGACTGTCGCCATCCACAATCTGGAAATACTCTACCTCCAGACCCTCTACAGCATTGATGTCGGCAACCACCTTATCGTGAGTTTCCTGTACGGTATGAGACTTGGCATACTCCACACTCTCCTTCAGGGCCTTATAGATGTTTGGCGCAATGGCACGCTCATCAGGAGCCAGCAAAGTATTGCGGCTGCTCTTAGCCAAACCATCCTCATCACGGATGATAGGACACTCCACAATCTTCACATCGCTGTTGATATACTTCACTAGCTGCTTGATGACAGCAATCTGCTGCCAATCCTTCTCACCGAAATAAGCACGGGTAGGACGAACGATATAGAACAGGCGGCTTACCACCTGGCAAACACCATTGAAATGGCCTGGACGCTTGGCACCCTCCATCACGGTAGAAACCGGAGGAAACTCGAAGTGGCGGGTATCAGGTGTGGGATACATCTCCTCTACAGAAGGAGCAAAAACGTAGTCAGCACCACAAGCCTCGATGAGCTTGCAGTCGGCATCAAGAGTGCGAGGATAACGTTCCAGATCACCCTTGTCATTAAACTGAGTAGGATTCAGGAAAACAGACACCACAGTAACACCGTTTTCCTTTACACTGCGCTTCACCAAAGAGGCATGACCCTCATGAAGAGCGCCCATAGTTGGCACGAGGCCTATTTCCTTTCCCTCCTTGCGACGATCGAAGAGTTCGTTCTGGAGGTCAACAATCTTATTGAATACTTTCATCTTCTTAATTCTGTTTCGGGGTGCAAAATAACAACTTTTTTCTGAAATAAGAAAGAAAAAACCTAAAAAAAAGCGAATAATCGTCGAAAAACCCCTTTTTAAAAGAAAAAATGCCAATATTTGGATTTTTTTTTGTACCTTTGCACGTAATTCGTAAGAATAAAATTTAAGTTTTATGGCAAAGAAAGTACTATTTATCAATCAGGAGGTCGACCCATACGTAGCCGAGACTCACATGTCAATCATGGGACGCGAACTACCTCAGAAGATGCAGGAAGCAGGTTTTGAGATTCGCACATTTATGCCTAAATGGGGCACAATCAACGAGCGTCGCGGACAATTGCATGAGGTGATCCGCCTGTCTGGTATGAACCTTATCATTGATGATTCTGATCACCCTCTGATCATCAAGGTAGCATCTATACCAACAACACGTCAGCAAATCTATTTCATAGATAACGACGACTACTTCAACCGTCGACAAATGAGTACCGACGAGAAGGGCGTGGAATACACAGACAATGGTGAGCGTGCCATCTTCTTCGCACGTGGCGTACTGGAAACAGTCAAGAAGCTGCGCTGGCAGCCAGATGTCATCGTTTGCCAAGGATGGGTAAGCGCAGTGGTTCCTTTCTATATCAAGACTGCATATGCTGAAGAACCTTCATTTGCTGATTCAAAGGTGATTTGTGCTATCTACCCTAGCGAACTGAAGGGCTCATTAGGTCACAACTTCAAGCAGTGCGTGGAGTACCGCGAAGCTACACCAGACAAGCTCACAGAATATGGTGACAACTTCAACTTCGTTGAACTCGCCAAAATGGCCATCGACTACAGCGACGGCGTGGTAGAAGCAGCAGAAGGCGTCAATGCAGAGCTCATCAAGTATGCAGAAGACAAGAACAAGCCTTTACTCCGTTTTCCTGGCGATGACTTTGCTGAACCATATGCCAAGCTCATCAACGAGGTATGCCCAGACGAGGAATAAAGTTTAGGTATTAGTATACAATTTATCAAGGATAATGAAAATTCTTAGATTATTTACGGTTATGATGATAGCAGCGATAACTTTCGCTGCATGTGATGACACCACCGAGAACATCGGTGGTAGCATCACTAACAATGTAGACAACATCAACATCTCTAACGCTGTTTTCGATGTTGCTACCAATTCTCTAGTTGCAGGTCCGGTGCTCAACAGAAGCAACTCCGGCTTGATAGGAAAAGTAAAGGACCCGGAGACGGGTACATACGTTTCGGGCGATTACATGAGCCAGTTTGGCGTACTTCCTAATTTCGACATCGACACCCTGCAGTATATCCAGAATGCCAACGGTGGCAGAATAGAAGCAGACTCCTGCTACCTGCTCGTCTCTTACAAGAGCACATACGGCGATACCCTCGCCCCTATGAAGGTGACAGCTTACGAGATGACCAAGGCGATGCCGGAGAGTTCCAACTATCTCTCAGACTTTGATGCCTTTGCCGATGGATATGTCAACAAAGACAATTTCCAGACTAGTGCCACCTATCGGCTCAGCGATTATGTAACTTACTTCAAGATTTATCTCAATAAGCCATATACCAAGGACGGCAAGACCTACAAGAACTACGGTTCTTACATCATGCAGACCTATTATGAGCATCCTGAGTATTTCGAGACCAGCTACCGCTTCATTCACAACGTATGCCCAGGCTTCTACATCAAGAGCGTGGGCGGTGTAGGCAACGTGGCTAACATCTGGAACACCGAGCTTCAGTTCTATTGGACCCGCAGTAAGCAGATCAAGGCTTCTGATGGCGTTACAGACAGTACAGCCGTAGGTCATGGCTATCATCGTTTCGATGGAACCGAGGAGGTATTGCAGCTGAACAAGATTACCAATGATGCCAGCAAGCTGGCTCAGTTGGCTGCTGAGGAGTCGTGCACTTACATCAAATCACCTGCAGGAATCTTCACCGAAGTCACCCTGCCTGTAGAGGAAATCATGAAGGGACATGAGAAAGATACGCTCAACACAGCTACCATCTCGTTCCCACGACTCAACAATACTGATAACAACAACAAATATCAGTTTGATGTGCCTTCTACCATCCTGATGGTACAGAAAGATAGTCTGAACAGTTTCTTCGAGAAGAACAAGATTACAGACAACCGTACCTCGTATACAGCCAGCTACAGCAAGACCGGTTCTACCGTGAACAATGCCTTTACATTCAACAACATCAGTAACCTCATCTCTGTGATGTACAAGAACAAGGCTGAGGGCGAAAAGAAGAATGCCAACTGGGCGAAAGAGCATCCTAACTGGAACAAGGTGGTACTGGTACCGGTAACGGTAACAACCAGCACACTGAACAACGCTACTGTAATCACCAAGATCAATCATGATATGGCACTTACTTCTACCCGCCTCCAGAAGGGCACGAAGCAGAACAGCCCTATCAAGATCAAGGTAATCTATAGTAAGTTTAAGGAAGAATAATCAGACGACATGGCAGATAATTTTCTTGAGCGACATCGCGAGGACTACGAGAAGCGAAAGGCAGCATGGCTCAGAAGGAAGAAGCACCTTCCCAAGATAAAGCAGCCAGCCCTTCAGCGACCTGACGATGAAGCACTGTAAAATACAAAATCACATTCAACAATAAAATGAAATCCCGATAGGCGATTACGACTATGGCTCGCAACTGCTTATTGGGATTTTTTGTTGTTCTTATCTTCCATCCCAGATGTCATTCTTTCCCTATTCATGATATCAGTTTTTTCTATATATAATAAGGTGTACGTACACAATTATACGACATTAACCTTTACGAAAAGTTAAAAAAGTGACTTTTTTCTACTTTTTCTTTATTTTTTCTTTCTTTTTGTTGGTTATTCCAAGAAAAAACTATATCTTTGCAAACAGAAATAGGAAAAATAGATTTAAACACAATAAAAGATAAAAAGATTATGAAAGCATCTGAAGTAATCGCGAATCTCCAAAGAAGATTCCCAAATGAGCCTGAGTACATTCAGGCAGTTAGTCAGGTTCTCGGTACTATCGAGGAAGAGTACAACAAGCACCCTGAGTTTGAGAAGGCAAACCTCATCGAGCGCCTTTGCATTCCAGATCGCGTGATTGAGTTCCGCGTATCATGGGTAGACGACAAGGGCAACGTTCAGACTAACATGGGTTACCGCATACAGCACAACAACGTGATCGGCCCTTACAAGGGAGGTCTTCGCTTCCACAAGTCTGTAAACTTGGGTATCCTGAAGTTCCTTGCTTTCGAGCAGACTTTCAAGAACTCTCTTACTACTCTCCCAATGGGTGGTGCAAAGGGTGGTTCCGACTTCTCTCCACGTGGCAAGAGCAACAACGAGGTGATGCGTTTCTGCCAGGCTTTCATGACTGAGCTTTACCGTCACATGGGTCCAGACGAGGACGTTCCTGCAGGAGACATCGGTGTTGGTGGCCGTGAGGTTGGTTATCTCTTCGGTATGTACAAGAAGTTGACTCACCAGTTCCAGGGTGTCTTGACCGGTAAGGGTCAGGAGTTCGGTGGTTCTCTCATCCGTCCTGAGGCTACAGGTTACGGTAACGTTTACTTCCTCTGCAACATGCTCGCTACAAAGAACATCGACATCAAGGGCAAGACAGTCTTGGTTTCAGGTTCTGGTAACGTAGCTCAGTACACCATGGAGAAGTTGCTCCAGTTGGGTGCTAAGCCTGTTACATGTTCTGACTCTGACGGTTACATCTACGATCCAGACGGTATCGACCGCGAGAAGCTCGACTACATCATGGAGCTCAAGAACGTAGAGCGTGGACGTATCAAGGAATATGCTGAGAAATACGGCGTTAAGTATGTAGAGGGTGCTAAGCCTTGGTTTGAGAAGGCAGACATCGCTCTCCCATCAGCTACTCAGAACGAAATCAACGAGGAGGCTGCTAAGGCATTGGTTGCCAACGGCGTTATCGCTGTAAGCGAGGGTGCTAACATGCCAACTACTCCAGAGGCTATCAAGGTATTCCAGGATGCTAAGATTCTCTACTCTCCAGGTAAGGCTGCCAACGCTGGTGGTGTTGCAGTATCAGGTCTTGAGATGAGCCAGAACTCTGAGCGCTTGAAGTGGTCTCGTGAGGAGGTTGATGCCAAGCTCCACGATATCATGAACGATATCCACGCTAACTGCGTGAAGTATGGTACAGAGCCTGATGGTTACATCAACTATGTAAAGGGTGCTAACGTAGCAGGCTTCCTGAAGGTGGCTAAGGCTATGATGGCTCAGGGTATCGTATAAAATAGAATACATAAGAGAGATTAAGGTCAAATCATCAACATAAAACAGTTGGTCAATAAATAACTAGATAGAAAAAAAGGATAGTAAGTTGCAAGACTTACTATCTTACGATAAAAGCTCCATCTGCAATGTGCAGATGGAGCTTTTATTATTTAGCAATAGAAGTTTCCTATTATACCGGAGTATCCTCTGGATTATCCTTGAAGAGCTCATCGATGGCAGGGATTTCATCCTCATCAAACCATCTGGAAAGCTTTTCCTGTGCTTTCTTCTTGGCATCCTCTGACACATCGCCCCAAACCTTATGGAGCACATAGAGCAATACAGCCAGATCATCGCCCAAACCAGCGATAGGAATGGCATCAGGAATCACGTCCAACGGACTAATCAGATAACCCAAGGCTGCAATAATAATTGCCTTATCCTTAAAAGCCACCTTATCGCTCTCCAATGTATAATACAGAATGAGTGCGGCATATACCATCTTGGCACCCGCACGCTTAGCGATATGCGAAATCTTCTCGACAAATGCACTCTGAGTGAACTTGTCCTTGTAATCCATAAAATCTGGTAATGTCATATTAATTTATAATTATTAATTAACAATTTATAGTTTTTACAAGGCTATGCTCTCGGCTCGTAGAAGAGTACAGCCTTGATGTAAGTTTCCATCTTTGCATCCTTGTGCTTGTTGACACGGAAAAGGATGATCATCTGGAGAAGCGACTTGGCAAAGCAAGCCAGCAGCAAGCCGATGATGATGGCAATGACGGTGGTAAGCGCCTTGCCATTCTCATAGATAGGCGACTTATCAGGGAAACATGACAATATCAATACAGGAATCACGGTGATGAAACCACCCACAGTGAGCTGGGTACGCTTGGAGCCACCCATATCCAATATCGCCTGCTTATCAAAAAGGTAATCGTCAAGATCCATGCGGGTGATGCCGTAATTCTCCAACTTAGGGAAATCAGGCTCATCGCCATACTTGTCAATCTTTCCAGTCACCTTGTGTTCAAAATCATCTAATATCTGCTTCTCCGGTTCTTTGAGTTCCATAATCTTGTTTGTGTTTTAAATTGTTTGAAATACAACATCATGCTTGTTATTATATAATAAGGTATTACACCTTCAGATATAAACAGGTAATGATGCAAAAGAACTAAAATAAAGAAAGCAGTGCCCCTATAAGCCGAGTTCTGTACCTGCAATAAATGGTAAGAGAACAAAGAAATGCAGGCGCTTGTCATTTATCTAGTCCCAGAGTCACCCCTGGGCTCAAGCACTCTACCCTCCACAGCAGTTCCCGAAGGAACAATCGGACGAGCCGCCCTCAATCTGCGGTATACATGAGCTTACAGCTCCCAGATGGTACAGCCTGACGATTACCCGCCAGCTGGTGGTCTCTTACACCACCTTCTCACCCTTACCCGACACTAAACCACGATGAAGCAAGCTTCACCGCTACGGAATAAGTTTCGGGCGGTTATTTTCTTCTACCGACACCTACTGTCACCAATAGCTTCTAGTTTCGGAAGTGGGATGCCCTATGCTGCCCGGACTTTCCTCTCGCACGCCAATAACGGAATGCCAGCGACAAGCCGGAGCACTGCTTTCGATATGCAAAGGTAAGAAAAAAAAAGAAGAAAGGAAAATTTATCTCCATTTTTTTTATCTCTTTTGCCTTTTTTGCCTCTCTTTTCGAACAAAGAGAACGGAAGGAAGGGGAAAGAAGCTCAAATAAACAGAGATTTCTGCGGGTTTTAATTTGCAAATATTAAAGTATTTCTATTTTTTAGTTTCGTATGCAGAAGTAAGAAAAGCTACAGAAGTACTGAATATTTGTAAAAATAGGGCATTCCTTGTTTAACAGCCGTTAAAGTGTTAATTTTAAATGTTAAAACCGAATAAAAAACGAAGCAGAAATGAACGTATATCAGAAAATGACTCTATATTTGCAACCGAAAAGCAACAGCTATTGCCACAGAAACAGATTGGCACACTTTTAGCTACTGCTTAAAACAAAGAATAGAAAATAAAAAAAAAATAAGAGACATGAAAAAAGTAACAAATTACGTAATCGCTGCATTGTGCGTAGGTTCACTCGCATTCTCTGCAGGTTCATTCATGAAGGTTAACGCGGCAACATCAGCTACTGCAACAACTTCTGGTCAGCCAGTTGACTTGACATTCGCAGCAGAAAAGGCTCTGCCTGCCGTGGTACATATCAAATACGTACAGAACTCTAAGGTAAAGACCGTAGAAGTTGAAAGCGATCCGTTCGGAGGATTCTTCGACCCATTCGGCTTCTTCGGAAATCCAGGTCAGGGAGGCACACGCAAGCAGCAGGTTCAGACCCCTAAGCGCGAAGCTACCGGTTCGGGTGTCATCATCAGTACTGACGGCTATATCGTGACCAACAACCACGTTGTAGAAGGTGCTGACGAATTGACAGTAACATTGAACGACAACCGTGAGTTCTCTGCCCGCATCATCGGAACCGACAAGACTACCGACCTTGCCCTGATCAAGATTGAAGGCAAGAACCTCCCTACTCTTCCTATCGCCAACAGCGATAACGTAAAGGTTGGTGAGTGGGTTATAGCAGTGGGCAATCCATTCGGCCTCAACAATACTGTAACAGCAGGTATCATCTCTGCCAAGGCACGTACACTCGGTGCCAACGGCGTGGAGAGCTTCATCCAGACCGATGCTGCCATCAACGCAGGTAACTCAGGTGGTGCTTTGGTTAACACTAAGGGCGAACTGGTAGGTATCAATGCCATGCTCTATTCCCAGACCGGTTCATACGCAGGTTACGGTTTTGCCATCCCAACCTCTATCATGAACAAGGTGGTTGATGATATCAAGAAGTATGGCAGCGTACAGCGCGTCATGCTGAGCATCCAGGGCAGCGATGTCCTCAATTACATCAATGCACAGAAGGAGAATGGCAAGGAAGTGGATCTCGGAACCAACGAGGGTGTATATATTGCCAAGGTAGACGAGGACGGCAACGGTGCATCTGCCGACTTGAAGGAAGGCGATGTCATCACCAAGGTAGACGGCAAGAAGGTAACCAAGATGGCTGAGCTGCAGGAGGCTCTCAACGGCAAGCGTCCTGGCGACAAGATGAGCATCACCTACCTGCGCAACAAGAAGACCATCACCAAGACCATTACCTTGAAGAATGCCCAGGGCAATACTTCAGTCATCAAGAGCGCAGACCTCGATGTTCTCGGTGGAACCTTCCGTCCTGTCACACAGAGCATGAAGGATCAGCTCAACATCAAGTATGGCGTAGAGATAATGAAGGTGAGCAACGGTGCTCTGAAGGATGCCGGCATTTCACGCGGATTCATCATCCAGCGCATCAACGACAGCAATATCAGTTCACTCGACGACCTGCAGAAGGCAGTGAAGAGTGCTTCAACCAGCAAGGATCCTGTGCTCTATATCCAGGGCATCTGGCCAACAGGCAAGAAGGCATACTTTGCAGTTCCATTGCAGAAAGACTAAATATTGCAAACAGCTTTTAGGAGAAGAGAAAAGAAATTACCTCTTCTGAAATGATAAAAAATGACAAAATAGCAGGTATTTTCAAAAATATCTGCTATTTTTTTTGTTATTTCAAACAAAAAGCGTACTTTTGCAATAACATAAAATTAAACTCTACCATGAGACAGCTTAAAATAACAAAATCTATAACGAATCGTGAAAGCGCATCGTTAGAAAAATATCTCCAAGAGATTGGTCATGAAGAGCTTCTTACTACGGAACAAGAAGTAGAATTGGCTCAAAAAATAAGGAAAGGTGATAAAAAAGCGTTGGAAAGACTATGCAAAGCTAATCTGAGATTCGTGGTTTCCGTAGCTAAGCAATATCAAAACCAGGGCTTGAGTTTGCCAGACCTTATCAACGAAGGTAACCTTGGCCTCATTAAGGCTGCCGAAAAATTTGATGACACCCGTGGCTTTAAGTTCATTTCTTATGCTGTATGGTGGATCAGACAGAGTATTCTGCAGGCTATTGCCGAGCAGAGCAGATTGGTGCGCCTGCCCCTCAATCAGGTGGGAAGCGTAACCAGAATCATGAAAGAAGCATATAAATTTGAACAGGAATACGAACGCAAACCTAGCATCAACGAGATGGCTGAACGCATCGACATGCCGGAAGATAAGATTGCGGATGCCATGAATGCCAACAGCCACGAAGTCAGCGTGGATGCTCCTTTCGTCAATGGCGAAGAAGGCAGTATTGTTGACTCCATGACAAACCCAGACTATCCTACAACGGACAATGAGCTGGTCAAGGAATCACTCAGAACGGAAGTGGAGCGAATGATCAAGCTTCTCAGTGATAGGGAGCAGAAAGTCATAAAGGCCTTCTTTGGTATCGGTGAACCCGAACTGACACTGGAAGAAATAGGCGTAAAATATAACCTGACCCGAGAGCGCGTGCGCCAAATCAAAGAGAAGGCCATTCGCCGAATACGTCATAATACGAAAAATAAACTGCTGAAATCTTACTTGGGATAAGCATGAGAAAGGCTGAATCCTATAGAAGACAGCATCTGAAATAGGAATATGAAAATGAATATTAGAAAATTAGCTTTAGCAGCAATGGTAATGGCTGTGGGGTTTTCGTCCATGGCCAACGCTGCAAAAAATGATCCGAAAACCGCATATATCTTCGGTTTCGCATCATCATTCAATGATTCTACAGTATACATTACTGGAGTTCAGCAAGTAGACTCAGCCTACTTCGTAGGAAGAGCAAATTTCCTGGTAAGCAGAAACAACTATTCTTTCCAGTTGAGAGACTATCTGGAGCAGCAGGGTGCTGGATACAGAACCTGCGCTGTCATCTATGACATCAACAAGAAGAAAGCGGAGAAGAAATGGCTGAAACTTTACAGTAAATATACTCGCAAGCCAAAGGCTCAGCGCCTGAAGAGCGGTGAGAAGCCAAAGGATCTACCTACTCCATGGTTGGTTAAGACCATCGAAAAGGAGAATTTCCATTTCGTAGGTATTGCCCCTACTTCCTTTGAAGAGCCTAAGACCAAGGCTGAAATCAAGGCAGAAAAGCTGCAGGCAAAGGCTGAAGCTAAGAAGCACAAGGCTGACATGAAGAAGCAGAAGCAGAAAATCAAACAGGCTAATGCTGAACTGAAGAAAGCCAAAGCTGAGGCAAAACTGGAAAAGAAAATGCAGAAGAAAATGCAGAAAGAAAAGAAATAATAATAACAATATAGGAAAATGAAAGGCCCAGGGTTCTTTACCCTGGGCTATTTTGTTTTACCCCATTCGAGGCGCGCTTACTTCTGCATATGTTGCTTAAACCAATTGCAAATCTGGCGCAACAGATGATTGCGGGTATTGCCACCAGAGATACCATGGTTACGGTTGGTATACCAGATTTCCTTGAAGTCCTTGTCTGCCTGAACCAATGACTCGGCATACTCGAAGGTATTCTGTGGATGAACATTATCATCTGCCAGACCATGACAAATCAACAAGGCTCCATGCTGCTGGGCAGCACGCTCTATCGGATTCACCTTATAGCCATCCTCATTCTCCTGAGGAGTGCGCATATAACGCTCGGTATAAACACTGTCATAGTAACGGTAACAGGTAGGAGGCGCTACAGCCACACCTGCCTTGAATACAGGGCGACCTTCACTCATACTCATCAAGGTATTGAAACCACCATAACTCCAACCCCAGATACCGATATTATCCTTGTCTACGTATGGCAGACTGCCCATATAGAGAGCTGTCTCAACCTGGTCCTTTGACTCCAGATCACCCAAACGGAGATAAGTACACTTTTCAAATTCAGCACCACGGCCACCGGTTCCACGACCGTCAACACATGCTACGATGAAGCCCTCCTGAGCCAGGTAATAATCGAAGGCGCCACCGCTACCCATACTGCCGGTGCTCCAAGCATCAAGAACCTGCTGACTGCCCGGACCAGAATACTGGAAGAGGATAACAGGATACTTCTTGCTGGCATCAAAATCTACAGGCTTAACCATCCATCCATCAAGCTTCACGCCCTCGGAAGTGGTGAAAGAGAAAGTCTCACGCTTACCCCAGTTATACTGCTTGGTCTTTTCGAGGAGTTTCTTGTTATCTTCCAACATCTTGATGACCTTACCCTTGTTGCTGCGAACCGTGAAGACATAAGGATGGGCATAAGAGCTCCATGTGTTCACGAAGTAACGGTAATCACCAGAGAAGATAGCGGCATTGGAACCCTCTGCATCAGTAAGGCGCTCAACCTTGCCATTCTTATGAGCCACATAAACCTGACGGTCGTGAGCGTTCAACTTGGCTGCCTGGAAATAGACATCGCCAGTCTTCTCGTTCATACCATAGATACTGGTTACATCGTAGTTACCCTTCTCTACCTGACGAATCAGCTTACCGTTCATATCATAGAGATAGAGGTGCATATATCCATCGCGGTCGCTAGGAAGCAGAATATTCTTCTTGCCCACAATACTGTTCTCTACCACTTCTTCCTTGACAAACTTAGGCACGCTTTCCTTAATCAGCTGCTTACTCTTGCCTGTGAAAGGATTCACGGAATAGAGACGCATATCGTCCTGATGACGGTTCATGGTATAAACAATCAGACTGTTGGCATCAGGAGATGTCTTGATACGTGGATAATAGCCGTCTGAATCAACAGGAACATCGAGCGAAATCACCTTACCGCTCTTCAGATTATAGCTCCAGAGACTCACCTTGGAATTGTCCTGACCAGCCTTAGGATACTTGTAGGAATACTCACCAGGATAGACATGATACTGGCTGTTGGTAGGATGACTGCCCTCGAAGAGCTGCAGGGAATAAGTCTTCACATGGCTCTCATCAAAGCGGATCCATCCGATAGAAGTACCGTCAGCATTCCATGCAAAAGCACGGTTGAAGGCAAACTCCTCTTCGTAAACCCAATCAGGAATACCATTGATTACCTCGTTAAACTTACCGTCCTTGGTAACCTGAACTTCCTTCTCTCCATCCGAGATAAAGATGTTGTTATCCTTGACGAAAGCGATATGGCGTGAATCAGGCGACCATGTAGCTACCTGCTGTTCAGCACCTTCCGAGAGTTTCTTAAAACTCTTGGCAGCCACGTCATAAATGAAATATTCAGCCTTGAAAGAACGGCGATATACCGCCTTTCGGTTTGTCATCACCAGGATTTTCTTGCTGTCTGGGCTCATCACGTAGCCGTCGATATAATTGAAAGGAGCATTGGAAGCATCCAGATCGAGCAATACAGCTACCTGCTTACCAGTCTTGAATGAATAACTTACCACCTGCTTGCCATTACTGCTGATATTAGCATACAAGTCGGTGCCCTCAATAGGGTTGATACCTGATACATAAGCAGGATTAAATGCGCCGGAAGTAATAGACTTCAAATCCAATTTCTCGGCTGCCTGCAGGGCAGATACCATCATGATTGTTGCGATAAATGTTGTTATTTTCTTCATTTTAATCTTTATGTAAAGCCTCGATAGGCGAGTAATCCTCGTCTTCGAGCAACTGTTTCACGGTTACCTTGGGATAACGTTTTGTAAATGAATTAATCGTTCTTACGTATTTTGACTGAAATACCGTCTTACCCATAGCCTTATTCACTACCCACATGATCTTGCCCATATGCAAGTCACGGTCTAGCTGCGGACGGTTATCAAAGTTTGCCATCGGATACAGACTGAGCAGATAGAACGTCAGACAGTCGGGCACGATATATTCTCTTGTCATCGTACTGCGCTGCTGCACAGTATAGTATTTCTTATAAAGCGGATAGTCACTTCCCAAATACTTATCGAGCGAGATTCCAACCGAATGCTCACCCACGACGATGCTCTGGTCCAACGCACCTATCTGTGAATAGAAGATAGGCGGATGTAATTCGGGAATCCAATGTCGCAGACGCTCGAAAGAGGAAACCAGCTGCTTGTTGATATCATCCATATTGGCATAGGCTGCCTCGGCATCAGCTATCAGCGACTGAAGGGTGGAATCCTGATAAAACATCAGGAAACGGTTGCTGATATTGGCATCGGTAATGGTACCTAGCTGCAACATCTTCTCTATAAGGGTACGGGTTTCTATCGGATAGTCGGTATTCATCTGCTGGAGTGCAGAGAAATCACCAGTAGTCAGATATCGGCTTTGCAAACGGTCATAGCGGTGCACCGTGAGCGGTGCAGCGTCACCCCCCTCGTTCGACTTGAACTTATATTCACAAGCCGAATGCAGAAGCAAAATTGCTAATATGACAATATAATAAAAAAATCTTTTCACTTAAATTCACTGTCTTCTGATTACGTCTGCAAAAATACTAAAAAAAAATGATAAAAACCAAGCGTTTTAGCTAAAAAAATAAAAAGAAAAGCCAATAATGGGCAAAACGCTTACATTTTTACCCATTATTGGCTATTTGTGCAACATTCCGGCTATCGGATAGTGCAAGATACAGAAACCTTAACAGGTTCTTCTATCTGCTTCTTCCAGTCTTTCAACCACTGATACCATTCCTTTTCACCCTTGAAACCATAGGTTTCATTGGCACTGGTATAGGCTAGCTTATAGCTCAGGCGGTTGCCTGCTGGCTTTACTACCTGGGTATAAACATCCTTGTTGGCAGGCTCCTGACTGACCAAAGCTGTCTGAGGAACATAGATGCCCAAGCCTACCGTTTCCAACTTATGCTTGCCATCGTCCTTGCCTGTTGGCCAGTCGCTGCCATAGCATCCTCGCAACCCCTTATTGTCAGAAAACTCGCTAGAACCCTTCACATTGATAAGTCCCGTAGCAAAGAGATAATCAGAGGCATCCTTATTGAAGAATACATCCACATCGAAATCGCGATGACCCGCATAGATGGTATATCGGATGATTGCATTCACCGGCTTCAATCCCGGAGCCGGAACCCATCCATTATCTACCACCTCTACGATGGCACGAAGCGGACCCTCGGAGATGACACGCTGCTCCTGATATTTCACATCGTTCAGCAATACCTGATTGGTTCCATCCCAACCACGCAAGGCACCGAGTCCGTAGGTATTACCAACCCAGAGACAGTCATCACCCGAACCGGCAGCCAACTGTTCATCGCTTGGATAGAACTGGGTATCATAAACAACCAAGCCCTTATTGATCTTTCCATAGAGGTCGATAGTCTGGCGGTTATCGAAATAAACGCGCATAGCCACCAGATCGCTCTCAAAGCAGACACCATGAGAATGAACATAGTGATAGCAATCCTTGGTTTTCTTGTCGAAGGAGATACTACGCAGATAGATGTCCTGCTTGTTCTTGGCAAGCTTCTTGTTCTTGCTAGGCAGACAGAGTTCTGCAAAGGTACGGGCTGGATACTTCGCCTGCACACCCTCCTGGAAGAGCTGCACCTGATAGGTCTTAGTCTCTTTCTTGCCGAGATCAACCAGGAAACAGAGTTCATCGTTGGTACAATCACGGTTGGTGTCATCGAGCTGAGAAGGAATCTCCTTACCGTCAACGGTTACCACGGCACGCTGAATATCACCAATAGCTCCCAACTTACTGAGGTCAATAACCACCGGAGCATCGGTCTTAGCCGACTTGGAAGGATTGGATACCGACACTTCAAAATTCGCCTGTGCCTGGACTGATATGGCAAAGAGCGATACCAGCGCCAGCATCATTTGTTTCTTCATTGTTTGTTTCTTCATCATAGATTCTTATTTTAAGTTTGTTTATAATTCCGTTTATAACTGCGAGAAGAACTTCTTACCCCTTGCATAGTATTGCCACAGAATAGAACAGTCCAGAATCTGAGGAATATTCTCCTCCACCCTGCTCTCCTGAATCTTCTTTCGGTCCTGGTCAAAGTCGTGCTTCCATGCCTGGAAAGCCTTTCGCGCCTTGAAGATTGCCTTGCAGTCACCCAGGTTACGATTCAGGATAAGCGTCTGGAATGCAGCGAGATAATCCAGGAACCAGCGCTTGCGCATTACAGTCTTCAAATCCCTATCACTCAGGTTCTTATAAAGCATCGTTAAATTATTTCTGAAATTCAGATAGGTCTTCATCGGATTGCTTTTCGGCAAGGTTCCACCACCTACATGATACACCTCGCTCTCAGGAATACAGTATATCTTTCGGCCCATCAGGCGCAATCTCCAGCAGAGATCAATCTCCTCGTTATGAGCAAAGAATCTGCCATCCAGTCCACCTGCATTCCAGTAATCTTCCGAACGGATCATCATGCAGGCTCCCGTAGCCCAGAGTATCTCCTGCTGATAATCATACTGTCCGTTATCACGCTCTACGGTATCAAAGATTCTACCCCTACAGAAAGGATAACCCAACTTATCGAGATAGCCACCACATGCACCGGCATACTCAAACATATCCTTATCATATTCAGCAAGCAACTTAGGCTGGCAAGCAGCCACCTGAGGATGGGCATCCATAAACTCGATGAGCGGAGTAAGCCAATGATGCGATACCTCTACATCACTGTTCAAGAGAACATAATAATCTGCCTCTATCTCTTTCAAGGCACGGTTATATCCCTCGGCAAAGCCGAAGTTCTGCTCCAGGACGATGGTCTTAACATGAGGAAACAGAGTCTCCAGGAGATGCATGGATTGGTCTGAAGAACAGTTGTCGGCTACCCATATCTCAGCATCCTGCCGCGAATACTCCACGACATTAGGCAGATACTTAGCCAGCATCTTCTGCCCATTCCAATTTAATATAACGATTGCTACCTTTGCCATATTTTATTGTAAACTCTTTAACTTATTATTCAGGAGATTGGTGAACTCATAGTTCTTGAGTCCCCATTTGGGAGCGATAAGCAGGTCTTTAGGCGATTGACTGACAAAGCGTTCCAATACCAGATCCTTCCTCAAGAGTCGGATGTACCTGACGATGACATCAATGTACTCCTCCACCGTATATACATGGAAAGGATGCACGGCATACTCCTGCGCCAATCGGGTACCCTTGATAATCTGCATCTGATGAATCTTCAGGATATCAAGAGGCAGAGAAGAAATGACAGGTGCCTGTCTGAGACTTTCCTCCGCATCCTCTCCGGGCAGTCCGATGATGATATGCCCGCCCGTCAGAATACCTCTCGCATGAGTCCGCTCAACCGCATCACGGCAGCAGGCGAAATCATGACCGCGATTGATTCGCTTCAAGGTCTCATCATTGGCACTTTCGATGCCATATTCCACAAGTACGAAGGTATGCCTGTTCAGTTCCTCCAGATAATCCAGGAGTTCATCGCTCACACAGTCAGGACGGGTACCAATCACAATGCCTACCACATCCTTGACCCGCAGCGCCTCCTCATACATTTCCCGCAGAAGTTCCACCTTGGCATAGGTATTGGTATAAGCCTGAAAATAAGCCAGATACTTCATATCAGGATATTTTCTACTGAAGAAGGCCTTGCCCTCCTCCAACTGTTCCGTTATCGACTTCCTACGGTCGCAATAGCTGGGATTGAACGTACGGTTGTCACAATACGTACATCCACCGCTCGAGATTTTTCCATCCCTGTTAGGACAGGAGAAACCTGCATCTATCGAAATCTTCTGAACCCGGAAGTCAGGAAACTGCTTCCGGATCCAGGAACCAAAATCGTTGTAGTACATTGAACTTTGAAGTTTGAGCTTTGAACTTTATGATTAGCCCTATTAACTATAAACTATCAACAAGCTCTGCTTTCAATGCCGTCTTGTCGTGATTGAAATCACCCAGACGAACCTTGATGAGCTGATTGTCATATTCTTCCTTGGCGAAAGCTGGCGAAAGCTCCACGCGCACATAGTTCTTGGTAAAGCCGTGCATAGCCTTGCCTCTTGGCGCCTTTTCGAAAAGCACCTCAGCCTCAGTACCGATATACTGGGCATAGAATTCCTGTGTCTTCTGGTCACTCAACTCCAGCAGACGCTTAGAGCGCCTTTTCTTCTCCTTCTCGTCTACTACGTATGGAATCTTCAATGCAGCTGTTCCCGGACGCTCTGAATATGGGAAGACATGGAGTTGGGTAACAGGCAGACTCTTCAGGAACTCATAACATTCCTCAAAACACTCTGGAGTTTCACCACGACAACCCACCATTACGTCTACACCGATGAAGGCATCCGGCATCTTCTCCTTGATGAGATTCACCTTATGGGCGAAGAGCGCCTTGTCATAACGGCGATGCATCAGCTTCAGAACCTCATCGCTTCCACTCTGCAACGGAATGTGGAAATGAGGCATGAAGGCACGACTCTCTGCACAATAGGCAATGAGATCGTCATCACAGAGATCTGGTTCCAGACTGGAGATACGATAACGCTTGATACCCTCTACCTTATCCATCGCCTTGACGAGATCCAGAAATCGCTCATGAGTAGTCTGACCGAAATCACCTATGTTCACACCGGTGATGACAATCTCCTTACCTCCCTCAGCTGCAGCCTGCTCACACTGAGCCACCAAAGACTCGATGCTAGGATTACGGGAATTTCCACGGGCGAAAGGAATGGTACAATAGGTGCAGTAATAGTTGCAGCCATCCTGTACCTTCAGGAAATAGCGGGTACGGTTGCCGCGGGAACATGAAGGCTGGAAGGTTCTGATTTCCTTCGTCTTCACGCTATGATGCTGATGAAGGGCAGAATCCGACAGCTCCTGAGCTTCGCCATTTGTAGGCAAACCATTCTCAGCAGCAAACTTCTGCGCCCAGGCATCACTGAGATATTGAATCAAGTTCGCCTTCTCATTGGCACCCAACACCAGGTCTACTCCCTCTATTTTACTCACGTTTTCTGACTCCAGCTGTGCATAGCAACCGGTGACGATGACAAAGGCACCAGGATTCTGTCGCACCATGCGATGAATAGCCTGTCGGCACTTATGATCGGCAACCTCAGTAACGGAGCAAGTATTGATGAGACAAATGTCAGCATTCTCCCCCTTTTTGGCAGTAATCACGCCCATATCTTCGAGCATCTTGCCAAAAGTGGAAGTTTCAGAGAAGTTGAGTTTGCAACCTAAAGTGTAATAGGCTGCCTTTTTGCCTTGGAAGGCACTTGAATCTATCATATATTTATCTTATTCTTTGGTTTCTTTAAAGTTTCTGCCCTTACAGGGCGTATAGGGGATGCAGTTGCTACTGGTCTTTACCTTACCCTTCGAGCAGCGACCATTGGTTTAGGGAGTGTAGCTAGCAGAAAAGGCGTTCACCTCCCCCAAGACTCCAGGTCTATAAAACGAAAAAAGCCGCTAGACCAAGGTCCAGCGGTTGTTTCTCTCATTTCTGTTCGTCAGTAATTCTAAATTACTTAGCAGAATCAGCAGCAGCTGTATCAGCAACAGTTGTATCAGCAACAGTTGTGTCTACCTGAGCTGTGTCAGAATCAGCAGAAGCTGTGTTCTGAGCTGTTTTGTTACCACATGATGCGAAAGAGATAGCTGCGATAGCTACGAACATAAAAACTAATTTCTTCATTTTCTTTGCTTTTTAAATCTGTAAAACAATCATTCGTTTATTAAAACTGATGCAAAGGTAAGCATTTTTTTGATATGTTGTTCTTTTTTTTGCGACTTTTTTTAGGAGTATTTTGTAACAAAATCACAATCATCTAATAATCAGTAACTTACAAAGTGCTAACAAAGGTTAAAGTTTTTGATGTGCTCGGAAACACCAAGATTTTAACACTTTTCATGCATTTTAAGTGCATTTTCAAGATGCCATACTCCCATCCTCCTGAAGCCCCAAAATCGTAAAATGTGTGCCCGAACATCGATTTTTTCCTGTCCAGGCTCTTGACTATCGAAAAATTCTACATATATAATAAGGTACGCGCGAGGGATAGCGGGAAGAACGCATAGAAGAATATACAAAGGAAATGGCATAAACAGTCAGCAGATTTTTGAGAAAAGAAAAAGTTTTCGTAACTTTGCACTATGTTTCAGAGGAATTTTCCCTGAATACAAACAGATTGCGGAACAGAACAGAAGAAATAACTGAAAGAAAAATGATACAACTGAAAGAAAACAATGGAATACCTCGCAGTCTCTTACTGACGATGGCTGTGATAGCAGGACTAACTGTAGCCAACTGCTACTATAATCAGCCCCTACTGGAAATGATACGCCATGACCTGGGCATCAGCCAGCATAGTGCCAACCTCATCACCGTAGCCACACAGATAGGTTACGCCCTGGGCCTATGTTTCCTCATTCCCATGGGCGATCTCTACTCGCGTCGCCGCATCATCGTTACCAACATGACGGTGGCAGCCATCATGGCCATCATCATAGCCTTGGCACATAACGTATGGCTCCTCTGGGGTGCTTCCCTCTTCCTGGGAGCCTGTTCGGTGATTCCGCAATTCTTCATCCCTATCGCCGGACAGTATTCTGCGCCCAAGAACAAAAGCAGGAATATGGGAATCGTACTATCCGGACTCCTCACCGGCATCCTGGCTTCACGAGTCATCAGCGGATATGTAGGTGACTGGCTAGGCTGGAGAGAAATGTTTCTCATCGCAGCTGTCGTGATGCTGATCTGCATGGCACTCACCCTCAAGATTATTCCAGAGATGAAACGCAACTATATCGGAAGTTACAAGGGATTGATGGTTACCGTCTTCGAAATCTTTGCCTATCATCCCCGCATCCGTCTCTACTCCATCCGTGCCGCCTTTGGTTTCGGCAGCATGATGGCTATCTGGTCCTGTCTGGCTTTCCATCTGGCTCAGGCACCTTTCTTTTCAGGTAGTGAGATGGTAGGAACTTTAGGTGCCTGCGGTATCGCCGGAGCCCTTGCTGCCAGCGGTATCGGCAAACTGGTTCCGCGATACGGCATCAGAAAACTGAGTCTTTACGGAGCAGTACTCCAGATTGTCGCATGGAGTATTGCCAATCTCTACGGAGATACATACGCAGGTCTCATCATCGCCATTATTCTGGTAGACATCGGTCTGCAATGTCAGCAACTCAGCAATCAGAGTGGCTGCATCCAGGAAATCCCCGAAGCAGCCAACAGAGCCAACACCATCTTCATGACCACCTATTTCATTGGTGGATCATTAGGAACCTACTGTGCCGGCATTGCCTGGACCCAGATAGGATGGCTGGGAGTCTGTACAGTAGGAATGGTCTTTGCCATCATCTCGCTCTGCATCTCCGTCTGCAACAGAAAATAAAAAAAAATGCAATAGCAGATAGAAAAATTCTGTCTATCTGCTATTGCAAACAAAGAAGTTTAATTAAGAATGGTATACTTCGCATATTTCAGGAGCAACTGCTTGACACCGGAATTCTGAAATTCTACAGTAGCCTTCGCATTCTCGCCCTGACCTTCAATCTTCCGGACAATGCCTACCCCGAAACGCTGATGCTCTATCTTGCAACCTTCCTTCAAAGCACCGAAAGAAGAACCGGCAGAAGAAGACACCGAAGAGGTTGAAGATACCGATGAACTTCTGTTATTCCCCAATATACGACGAGCAGCATCCAAAGCTCTTACCGACTTGAAATTACCTGAAGATAATGACTCACGGGAAGAAGATGATGACGATGAGGTATCCGATGCCGGTTTAGGATCCGGACGGAACTGCGATGTCACACGCTTCCATTCCGGAACATCCTCATCTCTATCGCTTATTCTGCGCTTCTGGTCCCAAGGCATCCGTTTGCCATATCCACCGCCATAAGAAGAACGTTCACCATAAGAAGCACTTCTATCATAAGATGAGCCACCACCAAAGTAAGAACCACCCATTTCATCCTGTGCCTCTATCAGACTGTCATCAATCTCATCAATAAACCGGCTAGGATTATCAAACTCCATCTTGCCATAACGGAAACGGTTCTTGGCATTTGTCAGAATACAATGTTTCTCGGCACGGGTGATTGCCACATAAAGCAGACGGCGCTCTTCCTCCAGTTCCCTGACAGACATGGCAGCCAGCGGACTCGGGAAGATATTCTCCTCCAATCCTACAATGAAGACAGTAGCAAATTCCAGACCCTTAGCCGCATGAACGGTCATCAGGGACACACGAGGTTCATCCTTGGCTCCCTCACTATCCGCATCTGTAAGCAATGCCACATCCTGCAGATAATCCGTAAGAAAGGCTTCATTCATCCTACCCTCTTCCCTGCGCTCCTCGACGAAGGCAGACATACCGCTCAGGAATTCCTCCAGGTTCTCCTGTCTTGCCAGGTCATCGGCATCTCTGCCACTCATGATATCCTGACTGATGCCACTCTCCTTGATGATAGCATCACCCAGTTCATATACATCCGTAGTATGAGAACGCTCGATAAACGAAGAAATGAGCAGTCGGAAATTATCCAGTTTCGTCAATGTACCCTTGTTTACATTGAGTCCATAATGTGCAGGCTCGCCTATCACTTCCCAGAAACTCACCTGGTTCTGATGCGCACAGTCAGCAATCTTCATCACCGTTGTTGCGCCGATACCGCGAGCCGGATAGTTGATGATACGCTTGATGGCTTCCTCATCATCCGGATTAGCCACCAGTCGGAAATAGGCAATGATATCCTTGATTTCCTTGCGCTGATAGAAGCTCAATCCTCCATAGATGCGATAAGGAATGCCCTGCCTTCTGAACTCCTCCTCGAAGCTGCGGCTCTGGGCGTTGGTACGATACAGAATGGCGAAATCATGATATTCGCAATTATCCTGACGCTTGATGCGCTTGATGTCCTTAGCCACGATTACCGCCTCTTCCTTGTCGCTGTAAGCCGGTTTGTACTGCAACTTCTCGCCTACCGCATTCTCACTATATACATCCTTCTTGATCTGATTGCGATTATTCTTAATCAGACTGTTGGCTGCCTTCACGATAGTCTGGGTAGAACGGTAGTTCTGCTCCAGTTTGAAGAGCCGTGTACCCTTCAGCTGCTTCTGATAATTCAGGATATTGTCAATATTGGCACCACGGAAGCTGTAGATACTCTGCGAATCATCACCCACGGCACATACCCGAAGTTTCTCCTTGCACAGCTGCATCACGATAGACATCTGCACATGGTTGGTGTCCTGATACTCATCTACCAGGATATAATCGAAGCGGGCTGCATATTTCTGTCTGATTTCTTCATGTTCTCTGAACAACTGATGGGTCAACACCAGCAAATCATCAAAATCCATGGCGTTGGCTTGTTTGCAACGCTGCACGTAAGCCAAGAATATCTTTCCCACTTCCGGCATCTGTGCACGCTTGTTCTGCTCATAGATGGCAGCATCACTGGCATAGGATTCGGCACTCACCAGATTGTTCTTAGCCATCGATATCTTGGCATGAACAGCAGCAGGCTTGTATGATTTATCATCCAGTCCCATCTCCTTCACGATTGCCTTAATCAGCGAGCGTGAGTCGGCTTCATCATATATGGTAAAGTTGTTGTTGAATCCGATATGCTCAGCTTCAGCACGGAGAATGCGTGAGAAGATGCTGTGGAAGGTACCCATATAGAGATGCTGGGCCAAGTCGTCGCCCACCAGTCTGCCGATACGTTCCTTCATCTCCCTTGCCGCCTTATTGGTAAAGGTAAGAGCCATGATGCTCCAAGGCTTCATCCCCTGGTTCAGGAGATAAGCAATCTTATAGGTAAGCACACGCGTCTTACCCGAACCGGCACCGGCAATCACCAGCGACGGTCCGTCAATATATTCAACCGCAGCTCGCTGCGCTTCATTCAAGTCGTTCAGTAAATCCATTAATCAATATTTACCAGATTTTTCACTCTTCATTCTTCACTCATTACTTTCCCCTATATCCTCCCACAGCTGTACTTGGGTCATAATCCTCACCTTCTCTCGGGAAGGAAGGGATGAATCTCATCTGATGCTCTATCTGGCGCTGACGCTTCTTCATATAGGCACTCGGATGAAGAGAACTGAATTTGCGGGGATTAGGCAGTGTTGCAGCAATCAGGGCGCACTGGTCACGGAAAAGATCCTGCGCTTTCTTGTCGAAATGATACTCAGCCACAGCATCCACACCATAGATTCCAGGTCCCATCTCGATACTGTTGAGATAAACCTCCATGATGCGCTGCTTGCTCCACATCATTTCGATGAGAAAGGTGAAATACACCTCGAAGCCCTTGCGGGTCCATGATCTTCCCGGCCAGAGGAATACATTCTTTGCTGTCTGCTGACTGATGGTACTGGCTCCATGCACCTTTCCGCCACGGGCATTATTCTTGGCTGCACTCTCGATGGCATTGAAGTCAAAACCGTGATGCTTCAGGAACCGGGCATCCTCACTCGCCATCACAGCCACAGGCATATGGGGAGAAATCTTGTCCATCGAAACCCAATGATGATGCAATGTAATACTCTCACCATCAGCTATTTGCTGAAAGCTGCGGATAAACATCAAGGGAGTGAAATACACCGGAATGAAACGATAGGCTACAACAGCAAGAATGGTGGTACTGAAAAACAGCACCACCACCCATCTTACTATATTTCTAATCTTCTTGAGTATCATTATTTCAATGTACCGTTATTAGCAGCGTTAACCATTGCCTGAGAAGCATACATGTATACCTCTACACGACGGTTAGCCTGACGGCCAGCTGCTGTTGAGTTGTCTGCAACAGGATTAGAAGAACCGAAGCCCTGAACAGATTTGATCTGTGAATTCTGCACACCACAAGACATCAGGTAGTTGTATACAGACTTAGCACGGTTCTCGCTCAAAGGCAAGTTGATACCATCGTTACCGGTGCTGTCAGTATAACCCTGGATAGAAACCTCGCAGTCTGTATTATTCTTCAATACGGTAGCAAAGCTAGCCAAATCGTTCTTGGCATTGGCATTGAGAACATACTTGTTGGTCTGGAAGAGGATACCAGAATCGAAAGTAACTTTTACTGCAGCCAAACCGTTGGCATCAGTCACAGTCTCAACCTGTGCATTCTTCACAGCCTCAGCCTCGGCCTTTACCTTATCCATGTGCTTGCCAATCAGATTACCTGCAGTACCACCAACAGCTGCACCGATAGCAGCGCCTACAGCAGCACCAGTTCCACGATGGCTATTATTCAACAAACCACCAACGATTGCGCCCAAGGCAGCACCTGCACCTGCACCAGCAGCTGTACCTGTCTTCTGACTTGTTCCACAACTTCCCAAAACGAGCAGCGCTGAAAGTGCTACTACTGTAAAATTCATCTTTTTCATTACTTATTCTCCTATATTTTATGTTATTTAAATGCAAAGATACGTATTTTTTCTCCAATAAGGAGAGATTTCTAATATTTTTTTGTATTTTTGCATGCAAAATTAAAGGTATTTGTCCAAACAGGGTAAGGAAATCTCCTATTTTAGGGTGGAAAATCCCTATATATGACAAAAAAGATGATACCTTATTATACAATATAGAAGAATAAAAATAAAATATAAAATAGTAATATGGCTAAAGAACTTAAGAATTTGACCAAGCGCGCTGACAACTACAGTCAGTGGTACAACGACTTGGTAGTGAAGGCTGACCTCGCAGAGTTGTCTCCTGTTCGTGGTTGTATGATCATCAAACCATACGGTTACGCTATCTGGGAGAAGATGCAGCAGCAGCTCGACAAGATGTTTAAGCAGACAGGTGTACAGAACGCATACTTCCCTCTCCTCATCCCGAAGAGTTTCTTCTCTCGTGAGGCAGAGCACGTGGCAGGTTTCGCCAAGGAGTGTGCAGTAGTTACCCACTATCGCCTCCGTTCTACAGAGGATGGCACAGAAGTTGAGGTAGATCCTAACGCAAAGCTCGATGAGGAGCTCATCATCCGCCCTACTTCAGAGACCATCATCTGGAACACATATAAGAACTGGATCCATTCATGGCGTGATCTCCCTATCCTCTGCAACCAGTGGTGCAACGTAATGCGTTGGGAGATGCGTACCCGTCCATTCCTCCGTACTTCTGAGTTCCTCTGGCAGGAGGGTCATACCGCTCATGCTACCAAGGAAGAGGCTGAGGCAAAGGCTCAGGAGATGCTGAAGGTTTACGCTGATTTTGCAGAGAACTACATGGGCGTTCCTGTTTTGCAGGGTGTGAAGAGTGAGACTGAGCGCTTCGCCGGTGCCCTGAACACTTATACCATCGAGGCAATGATGCAGGATGGTAAGGCTCTCCAGAGCGGTACTTCTCACTTCCTGGGTCAGAACTTCGCCAAGAGTTTCGACGTAACATACTTGAACAAGGAGAACAAGCCTGAGTATGTATGGGCTACTTCATGGGGTGTTTCTACCCGACTGATGGGTGCCCTCATCATGGTTCACAGCGATGACAACGGTCTCGTATTGCCTCCAAAGCTGGCTCCTATCCAGGTGGTTATCATCCCTATCAACAAGGGCGACGAGCAGTTGGCTCAGATCACAGCCAAGTTGCAGCCAGTCATCGACCAGTTCCGTGAGCTCGGCATCACTGTGAAATATGATGACAATACAGCTAAGCGTCCTGGGTTCAAGTTTGCTGACTACGAGTTGAAGGGTGTTCCTGTTCGTCTGGCTATGGGTGGACGTGACTTGGAGAACAACACCATCGAAATCATGCGTCGTGATACATTGGAGAAGGAGAACGTTAGCTTCGACGGCATCGTAGAGCGCGTAAAGGATATGTTGGAAGACATCCAGAAGAATATCTTCGAGAAGGCTCGTTCTTATCGTGATGCTCACGTTTACGAGTGCGACAACTACGAGGAGTTCAAGGAGCGTGTGAAGGACGGTGGTTTCTTCCTCTGCCATTGGGACGGTACAGCCGAGACCGAGGCAAAGATCAAGGAGGAGACTCAGGCTACCATCCGCTGCGTGCCTTTCGCTTACGAGCAGACTCCAGGTGTAGATATGGTAAGCGGCAAGCCAGCCGTAGCCCGTGTCATCATCGCAAAAAGCTATTAATCATCCCCGGTGTCGGGAGTTCATCCTGACACCATAATATATTTAACATGAGGCAGTTGATACTTTACATCCTTTTTCTGATGTCCATGGTCTTCGCAGGCTATGGAGAGGTATCTGCTGCCTCCGTTTCTTATACCTCCGACCCTCTTCCAAAGAAGGATAAGCTGGCTAAGGTAGAGTACGACCAGCATCAGGGTGATGCCCAGCTGGAGAATGCTTCCGAGCTCGCCTATTGCATTTGCAGCAGTCGTCCGCAGCGCTTATTGCCTAGTGGTAATATGCACGGAAATCAATCAGCAAGTAGATTGCTTTCAAATAGAATTCATTTATTATTCACCCTTTTATCCGCTATAGATGGTGCGATGGAGCCTTTCCGCCAGGAGACCGCCCCTATCCACTTTGATGTCGCCAGCAAATATTATATCATTTGCCTGCGGCGTCTCCTCTGTTAGCACTTGTTTTTCTCTTATATACATAATATATCATATCGTTTGTCGCATCATCTCTTCAAGATGCGATAAGGATTATCACACCCCTAGCATAACAAAAAAACAGTACAATATATATATTCATTTAAGATAAAAACAAGTAATAAGATTATGGCAAAGATCAATCATATAGAAATGGGTGAAGACGTAATGGCACTCAATGACGTACAGGTAAAGAAGGGTTTCATGGGTTGGAGCGTCAAGCTCACCTACAAGCCAACACAGAGCAAGATCCAGATCAAGGAGAAGGAATATACTGCTGAGGACGGAAAGAAGCTTGAGAACATCCTCACTGCTGCTCCAGCAGAAGTGGAAACTGCCATCAGCAAGTTTCCGGTTTCAGCCATCAGCATGGGCAACTTCAAGTTGCAGGCATGTCTTTCTGACGATTCTCAGTTTGCTGCCCTCCAACTCCTCGCCTACAAGGATTTCGGCTACAAGCCTGTTACCGAGATGAAGGTTTATACCGGTAGAACCGCCGAAGTATTCTCCAGACTGTTCGCATAGTAACGATAGATAACTATCAGATAGGTTCACCCTCTTCATAGATGGAAGAGGACTTTATTTCATGTGTTTCATGTGCTCCACTTTGCTCCCCGCAAGTGGAGCATTTTAGATTCATTACAGTCATCTTTATAAGCAAGGCGGTCTCAACCTTTTTTCATAACTTCGCAGCAGCTTTCAAGAACGAAGGCTGAAGCTGAACTTTAGCGTTTCACTCTTTTTATAAGCAGCGCATGCTAAAGAATATAAAGAAATATGTATCAATAGGTTATATAGAATTTAAACATCCCTTAAACGCAGTTTTTACCCCATTTTCAGTGTTCAGAGTTCAGTATTCAGCCTGATGTTCAGTCTCATGAGACATTGAGCAAAGAAGTACTATCAATCTTAATTTACCGAATGGTGAACAGCGGGGTGAACACTTGCCCCAAGCATTCACCTTTTCGGCTCAGGGGTGAACCCTAGTAAAAAGAACTTTGTATATACAGCGCATGCTAGAAATATAAGAGTCTATATTATAATGGGTTATATAGTGTTTTTAACACATTATTAACGCTAAAGGTTGGCATCGGGGTTCACCCTTCACCGACTTCATTGTCAAGTGTTCACCCCCACTCTTACTTAGAGACCGACTATTCCCTGCAGGATACCGCCCCGACCTGCCCTTCCAGGGGTGGGTAGGGTAAGTAAGGCGTAAACAAGATAGTTACGATTGCTAAGTATCATAGTTACGATTGCTAAGTATCATGGTTACGATTGCTAAGTATCATGGTTACGATTGCTAAGTATCATGGTTACGATTGCTAAGTATCATGGTTACGATAGCTAAGTATCATACTTATGGAGTTATACCAAGCAGGCATTTCCATATCTTCTGATGGACGGCATGAACGAGGCCGGCTTTGCCGTATCCGTACTCCATCTCGACGGCAAGCCAACCCAGCAGGCAAGCACGGGCAAGAAACTGACTACAACCCTGGACTTACGCATGATGCTGGATCATTCCAAGACGGTAGATGAAGCTCTCAAGATTCTGGACGGATATGACCTCTGTATACCGGATAATGACGGTAACTATCATTTCTTTATGGCAGATGCCACGGGCCGTTATGCCATCGTAGAATTCGTATATGACAAGGACCACCAAAGCAAGATTTACATCGACGATGAATATACGGGTGAAGACGGAAAGACTCATTTCAAACATCCTGACGTATTGCCAAACACCCGCGAGGTGATAGAAAAGCGCTATGCCAGCAACTTCTATGTATCTGAAACCATGGCATGTTCAGATAAAGGTCCGAAACTCTCGAACCACGGCAAGACCCGCTACGATATTATGGATTTCGTTCTGAAACAGAACAGCAACCAGTTGTCAGAGGAAGGAGCCATGAATCTGCTCAATGGTGTGAGTCAGGCAGAAACTCCAGGCAATCCAACGAGCCATACCCAGTGGTCGGTGATATACAATCTCTCCCAGCGCAAGGCAACCGTCTGCGTGAACAGAGATTACAAGAACAAGTTTACGTTCTATGCAAAAGAAGACATTTTATGCAAAAGAAGATTTTGCCGAGAAATAATATAAAAATAGGTCTAGCGACCCCCGCAAAGCGCGGTGTTGCTAGACCTATCTTCTAATCTATCAAGAACTTATATTCTTATTTTAGTCTTCATCAGCAAACTCATCAAGAGTATATGCGCTGCTGCCATCGAAACAATGGGTACATACCTGGCACTTTGGAAGACCGATAGCCTCTACCAGCTGCTCGATGGTATTGAACTTCAATGTAGTCAAGCCCAACTGGTTGGCAATCTCATCTACCATCTTCTGATACTCAGGAGAACCAGTGGTAGCGTATTTATCAAGATTCTTGTTGGCATCACCCTCAAACTTCTCGATGATGCGACGGGTAATCAGCTCCATATCACTCTTTGAAGAAGTGAAGTTGATGAACGGACAACCATATACCAATGGAGGACATGCAATACGCATATGGCACTCCTTCAAGCCTGCCTGGTCGAAAAGCACCTTCACGTTGTCGCGAAGCTGGGTACCACGAACGATACTGTCATCACAGAACAACACACGCTTGCCCTTGAGCATCGCCTTGTTAGGAATCAGCTTCATCTTGGCTACCAATGAACGCATGCTCTGGTTGCTTGGAGTAAAGCTACGAGGCCATGTAGGAGTATACTTGGCAATACAACGCTGATAAGGCACACCCTTGCCGGCAGCATATCCCATCGCCATACCAGTACCAGAATCCGGAATACCGCTGCAGCAGTCTACCTCAACATCATCACTCTTGGCGAGATTGAAACCGTTGGTAAAACGAGCCTCCTCTACATTCTTGCCCTCATAGGTAGATGTAGGGAAACCATAGTAAACCCAGAGGAAAGAACAAACCTGCATCTTCTTGTTGGCAGGACGAAGCTGCTCCATCTTGTCGGCAGTAATCTTGACGATTTCTCCCGGCCCCAGCTCATATTCTGTTTCATAATTGAGGTTAGGGAACGAGGTGGTTTCGCTGGAAGCAGCATAGGCACTATCCTTCTTACCTATAATTATAGGTGTACGTCCCCAACTGTCGCGAGCGCAGATAATACCATCCTCGGTTAGAATCATCATGGTACAGGAGCCCTTGATGTGGTGGAATACATTCTCGATACCTTCGCGGAATGTCTTACCCTGAATAATGAGTAATGCAACCAACTCGGTTGGGTTGGTGCTGCCTGAAGACATCTCTGCAAAGTGCATGTTCTTGTCTAGCAGGTACTGGGTTAGTTCATCCTTGTTTACAATCTTAGCTACAGTACAAATGGCGAAACGGCCAAGATGTGAGTTCATGATTAATGGCTGCGCATCCGTATCGCTGATTACGCCGATACCAGATGTTGCTCCCTCAAACTTGTTGAGTGTAGGCTCAAACTTCGTTCTGAAATAAGAACTTTCAAGGTTGTGAATTGAGCGCACGAAGCCTTTCTCACTACTGTAAGTTGCCAAACCGCCTCGACGTGTGCCGAGATGTGAGTTGTAATCAGTGCCGTAGAACAGGTCTGCGACACAACTTTTCTTGGAAATAGTTCCGAAAATACCTCCCATAAGAGTATAATTCTATGTTATTGTTTGTAATATTGGGTGCAAAGGTAATAAAAAGATGTAAATTATGCAAGAAAAAACAGTCGATTTTCAGAATTTTAATGTATCTTTGCGCTCAACATAAGGTGACTTTGCACATGAATATCAGAATGAACATCATACTGAGCGCGGGTATTATCATAGCCAAATATGGCTATGACCAGATGCCTCCGGTCCTTTGGCTCATTCTCCTGCTGGTCATGACTGGCATGGCTATCATCCTGCGGAAATGGATACTAAGCCAGCACATCCTTTTATATATCTGTATGTTTCTTCTGGGTGGTCTTCTCACTTCCTATCAGGAATATCGGGAGCAAAAGCCTGATACCTATTTTACGATAGATGAACTTTCGGAACTGGACCGGTTTCAGATAACTGCGCAAGAACGGAGAGCGGAAACAGAACAGAAGATGAAGGGATTGGGCATTGAGAATGAAGACTTTGGGGTCATTGCAGCAATGGCACTGGGCGACAAGACGGCGCTGGACAAGGACACGAAAGAGGTTTATTCCGTAGCTGGAGCAAACCATGTATTAGCCGTAAGCGGACTGCATATCAGCATCATCTTCCAGCTGCTCATCATGCTGTTAGGTGGCAATCGCCGCCATATCTTCGTCATTTTTTCTGCCCTTCTAGCCATCTGGATGTATGTTCTGTTCATTGGCGTGCCTGCGAGTGCCGTCCGCTCTGCCACCATGCTGAGTGTTTATGGATTTGTAATGATGACCCGGCGAAAAGGAGAATCGCTCCATTTGCTCTCCACCGCTTTAACCTTCATGCTATTGTGGAATCCACTTTATCTCTTCGACCTCAGTTTCCAGATGTCGTTTGCGGCAGTTGGTTCCATCATCGTGTTTATGCCGTTGCTCAGTTCTCTTTACCATCCTGCTCATCGCCTATCACAATGGATATGGAGTATGCTTTGCGTATCGGCAGCTGCCCAGATTGGAACTCTTCCGCTCATCACTTATTACTTCGGGCGCATCTCGTGCTATTCCCTTCTTACCACATTCATTGCAATTCCTGCCGCCACGGGCATTCTTTACCTCTGTTGCATGCTGATGTTGCTGAGTCCCTTCCTGCTTCTGTCGCCGACAGTCGCTCCCGCCTCCTGGCTGACAAGCTGGATTGCCAAGGCATTGGTATCCATCACTCATTTTGCCAATACCGCCTTCCATCTCATCTCCTTGGCTCCCGGTGCCAGCATTGATGGAATCCACCTTCCCCTCCCTGCCCTATTCTGCATCTATGCCGTCATTGGATTAGTGTATGCCGGATGGGTAAGAATAAAAAGGATAAGAAACAAAATGGCGAGAAGTCAGGAAGACTTCTCGCCGGAGAATGCATTATTTATGAATCATAGATAATGCTCAAAAAAAATAGGGTTGTCGGGAGAAACCACAGAAGGCATCTCCCAATCATTTTCATTCATTAATCCAACTTCAGGCTCTTCTTGATAGCCTCGATCTTATCCATTGCAGCAGCTGTGCAGCGGTTGTAGCAGCCAGCGCACTTGAATGAAGGATCCTTAACCTCAATATAGAACTTGATCTTAGGCTCTGTACCTGATGGACGGACACTTACCTTGGTGTTGTCATCGCAGAACCACTGGAGTACATTGCTTGTAGCAGGCATATCGAGCTTCTCTACGCTGCCGTCAGCATGCTTAGCCTCCAAAGACTGGTAGTCCTTCCAGGTTACCACCTTGCTGCCACCCAACTCCTGTGGAGGGTTGGCACGGAAGTCTGCCATCATCTGCTTAATCTCGTCAGCACCGGTCTTACCTGGGCGAACTACGTTTACAGTAAACTCCTTGCTGAAGCCATACTCTGCATAAATCTGCATCAGGAGGTCGTAGAGAGTCTTGCCCTGATCCTTAGCCCATGCTGCAATCTCGCAGATGAGGCAGATAGAAGCAGGAGCATCCTTATCACGTACCTTATCGTATGGCAAGAAGCCGAAGCTCTCCTCACCACCACCGATGTACTGCTGCTTGCCCTCAGAGATAGCAATCTCGCGTGCAATCCACTTGAAACCGGTGTAGCAGTCGCGCAACTCTACGTTGTTCTTCTTGGCAATCTCAGCAATAACTTCTGTTGTTACGATGGTCTTTACGAGGAAGTCTGTTGGCTTCAACTTGCCCAACTTCTTCTTGTTCTCGATGATATAGTAGCAGAACATCATGGCTGTCTGGTTACCATTGATGATCATCCACTCACCCTTGTCATCACGGCAAACGATAGCCAGGCGGTCAGCATCTGGGTCAGTAGCTACCACGAGGTCAGCGTTCAACTTAGTACCGAGCTTCATACCGAGGGTCATAGCCTCTGCATTCTCTGGGTTAGGAGAAACCACTGTTGGGAAGTTACCATCTACAACCATCTGCTCAGGAACAACATTGATGTTCTGGAAGCCCCAAGAACGCAGACAGAGAGGAACGATGACACGACCTGTACCGTGCATAGCTGAATAAACGATGTTGAGGTCTTTCTGACGGTTGATGACATCCTGGTCAATCATAGCAGAATGAACGGCTGTCATGTAGTCGTAATCCATCTCACCACCGATAATCTTGATTTTATCCCAGTTAGCCTCAAACTTCACCTGGTCGATAGTAACCTTGTTCACCTCCTCGATGATACCTGTATCATGAGGAGCCAGAACCTGAGCACCGTCGCTCCAGTAAGCCTTGTAACCGTTGTACTCCTTAGGGTTGTGAGAAGCTGTTACGTTGACACCAGCCTTGGCACCGAGCTCACGGATAGCGAAAGAAATCTCTGGTGTAGGACGGAGGCTCTCGAAGAGATAAGCCTTGATGCCATTGGCAGAGAAGATGGCAGCTACGGTCTCAGCGAAGAGACGGGAGTTGTTACGGCAGTCGTGACCTACCACTACAGAAAGGTTCTCCTCACCTGGGAAAGCCTTGAGAATGTAGTTAGCAAAGCCCTGGGTAGCCATACCAACGATATACTTGTTCATACGGTTGGTACCTGCGCCCATGATACCGCGCAAGCCACCAGTACCGAACTCCAAATTCTGATAGAATGCATCAACGAGAGCAGACTTGTCCTCTGCGTCGAGCATTGCCTTTACTTCCTTACGGGTTTCTTCGTCAAAAGCAGCTGTGAGCCACTGCTGTGCTCTTTCTTCACACTGCTTGATTAATTCTGCGTTATTAGCCATAGTTTGATTCTATTTTGTTATTAATAATGTTCATATAGAGGGTTGTGCTCGAAAACAGCACAATATATCTCTTTTTGCGTACAAAGTTATATAAAAATTTTGATAAACCAAACAAGATTGAAGTTTTTTTTGTATTTTTGCACATTGAAAAAGAAATAAAATAAAAAGTTAGGTATATGGAATTATATTATACGGGCGTCATCATCGCCATTTCCACCTTTTTAATAATAGGTATCTTTCACCCTATTGTTATCAAGACAGAATATCATACCGGCACCCGATTCTGGTGGGTGTTTCTCGTGACGGGTATCATCTGCGTAGGAGCAGCCTTTCTGGTTGCCAATGTCCTCGGCTCTGCTCTTCTGGGCGTAGTAGGAGCTTCGTGTCTCTGGAGCATCGGTGAACTCTTTGAACAAAAGGAAAGATGCGAGAAGGGATGGTTCCCGAAGAACCCGAAACTGGAAAAGAAAGGATACTATAGGGACGAAGTGAAGAGTGAAATGTGAAGAGTGAAGAATTCAAGTGTATAGGAAGAAAAATTCAACGAAATGAAAACAGAACTCATACTGGTCGGAAAGACCGTGAACAAGCATTTCATTGCGGGCATCAAGGATTATGCCGAGCGCATCACGCACTACATGCCGTTCAATATAACCACGATTCCTGAGCTCAAGAATACCAAGAGCCTCAGCGAACAGCAGCAAAAGGAACGGGAGGGAGAACTGATTCTGAAGCTTCTGCAGCCTTCTGATACCGTGGTATTGATGGATGAGCATGGACTGGAATTCCGAAGCATAGAGTTTGCGAAGTGGATAGAACGCAAGCAGGCTACGGCTAGAAGGCTTGTGTTTATCATCGGAGGTCCTTACGGATTCTCGCAGGCAGTATATGACCGCGCCAACGAGAAGATCTCGCTTTCCAAGATGACCTTCTCGCATCAGATGGTACGCCTTATCTTTACCGAGGCACTCTATCGCGCATGTACTATTATAAAAGGTGAGCCTTATCATCACGAGTAAAAGAGGATCACTAATCATAAAGCTCAAAGTTCAAAGTTCAATGTCAAAAGAGAAATATATAGAGATTAAAGGGGCGAGAGCCAACAACCTGAAGAATATCGACGTGAAGATACCGCAGGGCAAGTTTGTTGCTATTACGGGGGTCTCCGGGTCGGGAAAGTCTTCTTTGGCTTTTGATACCTTATATGCAGAAGGTCAGCGACGCTATGTAGAGTCGCTGTCTTCGTATGCCCGCCAGTTTCTGGGCAGAATGAGTAAACCGGAATGCGATTTCATCAAGGGATTACCACCTGCCATCGCCATCGAACAGAAGGTGATTTCACGCAATCCCCGTTCTACCGTGGGAACGAATACGGAGATTTACGAATATCTCCGACTGCTCTATGCCCGCATCGGCAAAACCTATTCGCCTATCAGCGGACAGGAAGTGAAGCGCCATACCACAGAGGATGTCTTAGCCTGTACCCGCCAGTATTCAAAGGGTACCAAGTATGTCATCCTTGCACCTATCCATGTCATCGAAGGCAGAAGCCTCAGCAAGCAGCTGGAGATGTACATGCAGGAAGGCTATGCCCGCATCATGGAAAAGAATGAGTTTATACGCATCGAAGACTTCCTGGAATCTGCAGACAAGGAACTGCTGGAAGCCAGCGGAGATGACCTCAAGAAAATCATAGAACAACAGGGAAAAGAGATTTATCTCGTCATCGACCGTGCGTCGGTAAGTGATGAGAAGGACGACATCAGCCGTCTCTTCGATTCTGCCGAGACAGCCTTCTATGAAGGAGACGGTGCCTGCCGAATTCTCTTCCTGCCTAGCAATATCAGCTACGATTTCTCTACCCGTTTCGAGGCAGACGGCATCACCTTTGAAGAACCGACAGACAACATGTTTGCCTTCAACTCTCCACTGGGCGCCTGCCCTACCTGCGAGGGATTCGGAAGCGTGATAGGCATCGATGAAAAACTCGTGATTCCCAACACCTCGCTAAGTCTTTACGACGGCTGCGTGGTTTGCTGGCGTGGAGAGAAGATGGGCATGTGGCTCAAAGAGTTTATCCGCCGTGCTGAACCATTCCACTTCCCTATCTTCAAGCCATACTATGAGTTGACCCAGAAGGAAAAAGACTGGCTCTGGCATGGTCTGCCTACAGAGAAAGACCGGGATCCGCACGACCGTGTGAGCATCGATGAATTCTTCAGAATGGTGAAGGAGAACCAGTACAAGATACAATACCGTGTGATGCTGAGCCGATTCCGCGGAAAGACCATCTGTCCGGACTGTCACGGAACCCGACTCAAGAAGGAAGCCAACTATGTAAAAATAGGTGGCAAGAGCATTACGGAACTGGTAGACATGTCGGTTACCAATCTGAGTGCATGGTTCAAGAAGCTGGAGTTGACCGATCACGAGAAAGAGATCAGCAAGCGACTACTCACAGAGATAACCCATCGTCTGCAATTCCTTCTGGATGTGGGACTTGGTTATCTTACACTCAACCGCCTCTCCAACAGTCTTTCTGGCGGTGAGAGCCAGCGCATCAACCTGACCACCAATCTCGGTTCATCGCTTGTAGGCAGTGTCTACATCCTCGATGAGCCAAGTATCGGTCTGCACAGCCGTGATACCGATCGCCTCATCAAGGTTTTGAGAGAACTGCAGGAACTGGGCAATACGGTAGTGGTAGTAGAGCACGATGAAGAAATCATGAGAGCTGCCGACTATCTGATAGATATCGGTCCGGATGCAGGACGCCTTGGCGGAAGAATGGTTTATTCCGGACCTGCATCAGAATATTCCGTAACCGACCAGAAAGAACAGGAAAAGCTTCTGGCGAAATATCCGGAGAGTTATACCATCAAATATCTCACCCATGCCGAGAAGATAGAACGTCCAACCAGTCATCGGGCCTGGAACATGGCGTTGGAAATCAAGGGAGCACGCATGAACAACCTGCGTGGCATCGACGTAAAGATTCCGCTCAACGTGTTCACCGTAGTAACCGGAGTATCCGGTTCAGGAAAGAGTTCACTCATCAAGGGCATCCTCTACCCTGCCATGCGCCGCAAGCTGGATCTGGTAGCCGATGCACCAGGCGAATATACCTCGATAGAAGGCGACCTGAATGCCATCAACCACGTAGAATTCGTAGACCAGAACCCTATCGGCAAGAGTACGCGAAGCAATCCTGCCACCTATCTGAAGGCATACGATGCCATCCGTACGCTCTTTGCCAACCAGCCACTTGCCAAGCAGATGGGTTTCACCGCACAATACTTCTCCTTCAATACCGAGGGAGGACGATGCGAGGAATGTAAGGGGGCGGGCTATGTAACCATCGAAATGCAGTTTATGGCTGACCTTACCCTGACCTGCGAAGCCTGCAAGGGCAAACGGTTCAAGCACGACATCCTGGAAGTGAGATACGGAGGAAAGGACGTGAACGACGTACTCAACATGACCGTAAACGAGGCTATCGAGTTCTTCAGCAACGAGAAGCTGCAGCACAATGAAGAAGACTTTGCATCCTGCCGCATCATCGTGAGCCGCCTGAAGCCATTACAGGAAGTAGGACTCGGCTATATCAAGCTGGGACAGAACTCCAGTACCCTCTCCGGTGGTGAAAACCAGCGTGTAAAGCTGGCATATTTCATCGGCAAGGAAGAACAGTCGCCAACGCTTTTCATCTTCGATGAGCCAACCACGGGACTTCACTTTCACGACATCAAGCGACTGCTCCATGCCTTTGATGCCCTGATAGAAAGAGGACATTCGCTGGTAGTCATCGAGCACAACCTCGATGTCATCAAGTGTGCCGACTACATAATCGACCTGGGACCGGAAGGCGGAGATAAGGGCGGCAGTCTGGTTGTGGCAGGAACACCGGAAGAAGTGGTTGCCTGCCCAGAGAGTCTGACGGGCAAATTCCTGCAGAAATATCTATAGGTAATGAAGCAAAAGACAGGCAAGCGAAGTAACTATTAATATAAATAATGTAAAAAATTAACGTTATACTAAACTTTATGTGTACTTTTGCATCGAATTATATAAAAAAGAAAAGAAATAATAATAAAATAAGAAAGGAAATGAAAAAGAAAAGAATCATATTGGCATTGACTATGCTTGTAGCTATCACAGCGACAGCCTCTGCCCAGGCAGAGATAAAGTTTGAAAAGCTCGTTCATAACTTCGGAACCTTCGAAGAGAGCAACCCTGTGCAGAAAGCAACATTTACTTTCACCAACGTGGGCGACAAACCTCTTATCATCAACCAGGCTATTGCTAGTTGTGGATGTACAGTACCTTCATATACCAAGAAGCCTATTGCTCCAGGTCAGAAGGGACAGATCAGTGTGACTTATAATGGCAAGGGCATGTTCCCTGGACATTTCAAAAAGAGCATCACTGTTCGTACCAATGGCAATGTAGAAATGTCACGCATCTATATCGAAGGCGTGATGTCTGAAAAGAAATAATCATGATATTCTATTTTTCAGGAACAGGAAATACCAAGTGGGCAGCTTCCAAACTGGCGGCTGCCACACATGACAGCTTGATATCCATCGCCCCTTATATGAGAGCCGATGATACCAAGTATGATATGACCGAGCCGTTTACCCTCCAGGAGGATGAACGGCTTGGTTTCGTTTTTCCGGTACATGGCTGGAGAGTACCGAGACTGGTGAGAGAGTTTATCGCAAATCTCAAGATTCAGAGAGCAGAAAACACAGAAGATGGAAAGAAAGAAGAGACAAGACGTCCTTTCGTCTACTGTGTATGCACGGCTGGTGACAGCATCGGACTCACCATCGAGAACCTCAATGAGGTCATCTCATCCAATCCTTCTCTTGCAGATCTGGGCATTACAGCCGTAGATTCGTCCTACTCCCTGATTATGCCGGAATCATACGTGGGACTTCCTTTTATGGATGTAGACCCAAAGGAGCGTGAAATCCGGAAGAAGGAAGAGGCGGCACAGGAACTGGCGGTGGTATGCGAGGAGATATTCAATCGCAAGCAGGGCGTAAACAGGCTCGTAAAAGGTCCCATTCCCTGGTTCTTCACAAAGGTAGTAGGAGGATTCTTTGAGAAAGTGCTCATCACCGACAAGCGATTTCATGTTGAGAAAGACCGCTGCGTGAAGTGTGGCATCTGTGCCAACGTCTGTCCGGTAGGTGATATCAAGGGCGGTCATGGTGCTTACCCGGAATGGCTGCATCACAAGGATTGCCTCACCTGCTTCACATGCTACCACCATTGTCCGCATCATGCCATTGAGTTTGGAAAACAAACCCGGAAGAAGGGACAGTATTTCTTTAAGTAGAGAACTGTATTCCATGATAGAACGGAAAGTATTTCATTTAATAATAACCCATCCTAAACAGTTTAACTATATGAAGAAAATCTTACTAAGCCTGGCATTTTCATGGATGGCAGCAAGTTCTTTGTTTGCTGCCAAAGCAAAGCCTGGCGTATGCCGACTGATGATGACTGACGGAAGCTACGTTTCTGCTACCCTCAAGGGAGATGAAAACTTCCATTACTATACCCTCCTGGACGGTACTCCCTTACAGAAGATGACCAACGGGACATACGAGATATCATCAACCCAGGCATTGCAAGCTAGATTACAGGCTAGCATGGCACGCAAAACGAGAGCCAGCAGTATCGGAAACCAGCAGTATTTTCCACATCTCGGAACTCCAAAAGCACTGGTTATCCTGGTAGAATTTCAAGACGTTAAATTCAAGAGCACCTCGCCGGCAGCCACCTTCAACCATTATCTCAACGCAGAAGTGGGAGAAGCAGCACCAGTTGCCGATGCCAAGGTTTTCTCGACAAAGGAAGAAACAACCAACTACGGTTCGGTAAGAGAATACTTCAAGCACTGCAGCCTGGGCAAGTTTGTTCCACAATTTGATGTGGTGGGACCGGTTACACTCAGTCAGATCTTTGCCTATTATGGAAAGAACAGAAGCGAAGACGACATTGACATTCATTGCGACCAGATGCTGGGTGAAGCCTGCAGCTTGGTTGACGATCAGGTGGATTTCTCCCAATACGATGCAGATGGCGATGGCTGTGTAGACCTGGTTTACGTCATCTATGCCGGTTATTCGGAAAGTATCAGCGGCAATTCAGATGACTGCCTCTGGCCAAAATCAGGAGCTACCCTATTCTACCGATACGACCAGAATGGAAATCCGGCAGGCAACCTGGAGTGCGACGGAATGAGCTTCTCCCGCTATGGCATCAACAACGAACTGAACGGTACCCCGAAGGATACCCAAGACGGCAAGTATCTGCTGAATGGCATCGGCCTCTTCTGTCATGAATTCTCACATACCATGGGTCTGCCGGATCATTATCCGGTATCCGGCTCATCAACCTATGCAGACAATCAGAGTCCGGAATACTGGGACCTGATGGACGCAGGAGAATATACCCAAGACGGCTATTGCCCTACTCCATATACTCCATGGGAAAAGATGATGATGGGTTGGATAGATCCTGTCACTCTATCTTCAACCCAGGCAGAACAGCTGACGCTGGAACCATACGATATGGCATCGAAAGCCTATAAGATTATGGCAGATGTTGACGACAGCAACTTTTTCATCAACGAGAACTACTCTGCCGGCATCATCAGCGAGGCAACCAGACAGAACCTCAAGAAGAGAGCACAGGGAGAATTCCTGCTGCTGCAGAATATCAGAAACGAAGGCTGGTATAAGAGCCTGCCGGGATATGGATTGCTGGTTTGGCGCATAGATTATGCTGACAAGGATTGCGTATCACTCTACGATTATCCCAACGATATCAAGGGAATATCCAGAGTGATGGTAGTACCGGCAGATGGTCTCGTCATCAACCAGATGAACTGTGGAGACAACAACACATATACCTGGAGCGATTATGACACCAGCAACCAAAACGACCCATTCCCAGCTTATGGCATCGGTAAGGATGGCAGCGATGTGAACAGTCTGACCGAGGTGAAATTCAACTGGAGTACCCTTACCTCCCGTCCTCTCTACAACATCAAGAAGGATGAAGCTACGGGTATGGTTACCTTTGATTACCTCAAGGACTTCGCTTCTACAGGCATCAGCAAGACAATCATCAACATTACCGACAAGAGACCTACAGAATACTACGATATGGAAAGCCGTAAGGTGAAGAATCCTATCAAGGGACATCTCTATATCACCAACAAGGGATATAAGATGATATTCTAGAGAAAACAGAAATATACATATAAAATAAGGAGGATGTGACTTTTCATCATCACATCCTCCTTTTTTCATATTAGAGATATTCTTAAGTCTGATAAACTCAAAGACACTATAATCAATAGATTCTAGGACCAAAGATGGTAGTACCCACACGCACCATATTACTACCGTGCTTTACGGCAATCCGGTAATCGTGACTCATACCCCAACTTCTTTCACAGAAAGCATCATCATCGGCAAAATACTTCTCCTTCACTTCCTTGAAGAAAGCATAGGCAGCATCAAACTCCTGAGCTATCTGCTGCTCATCATCCGTATTGGATGCCATCATCATGATACCGCAAATCTGCACATGATCCATCGTTCTCCATTCGCCCGCCTCCAGGAGTTCACGGCAATCATCAAACGAGAAGCCCGACTTGGTTTCTTCCTCTGCAATATGCAATTCCAGAAGAACCTTTACCACACGGTCGTGCTTGGCAGCCTGCTTGTTGATTTCCTTCAGGAGTTTCAGGCTATCCACCGATTCTATCATAGAGATATACGGAGCGATATACTTCACCTTATTGGTCTGAAGATGACCGATGAAATGCCACTCGATATCCTTAGGCAAGGACTCTACCTTCCTGGCAAGTTCCTGTTCATGGCTTTCACCAAAGATACGTTGCCCCTCAGCGTATGCAGCCTCGATATATTCGTTGGGATGAAACTTACTGATGGCTACGAGATTGACTCCCGCAGGCAAGTTGCCCAACACTTCCCGAAGATTTCCTTTTACATCATACATAGTTCAATTAATAATTAAGAATTTATAATTAATAATGATTCCTTAGCCATTTGCTTTGCTGGAAGTATGACATAAGGTATACCTAATTACTCAGCTGGCTGTTCTGCATTGCCTTGCTCATACTCAGGCACATCGTTCTTCTCCTCCTTATTAGGAGCCTGATGCTCGAATACATCCATCAGGTTGGTCTCGTTAAGACCAATTGTGTCATAGTCGATCATGGTCTTACCCATTTCCTCGTCAACATAACGGAGTGCACGGGCCAGAGACTTAGCCTGAACGAGATAGTTTACAGTAGAACGCTTCTCCTTCTCAGTCTTATCATCAAGGGTGATAAACTGCAACTTAGCCTTGTACCACTTGTCATCATCGTCTACATCGCTGAAGAAAACCTCATGGTAGGCAGCCTTTGCAATACCACTAACCTGAAATTCTCCGCTGACATAAACAGACATTTCATCGGTGATAGCGCTCTCTGCCTCTGTAAAGCTTAAAGCATCTACGAGATAATTCTCTGTAACCACCTTCTCAGAACCATCCTCCATTGTTTTCTGATATCTCACTTTGGTTGAAAACCAAGTAACATTTGATCTACTTCTCATTTTTTACCTTTTTTATTTTAAATATTTAGTTTTATAATCATTTATTTGAGGATAGGACGAACAAGCCGCTCTACCCGGTTTTGTAATTCTAAATCACTGTTTGGAGATGCAAAGTTATAAAAAAGAATGCAGAAAAGCAACAGAAACACAAGATTTTTATTAAAATATAAAATTAAATTAAAATCTTTTCCGTATTTTCAGCTAATTTTCTTAACTTTGCACACGATTAGCGAGAAGTGGGCTCTTTTTAATGGCCGTAAATTATCTTCTCGACTTGGATAATTAATAGAAAGAAAGAAAAAGATGCCAGAAATATCTGTACGCGGTCTTGAGATGCCAGAGTCACCAATCAGAAAGTTGGCTCCTTTGGCTGCCGCAGCAAAGAAACGTGGAGTAAAGGTATATCACCTCAACATCGGTCAGCCAGACCTGCCTACTCCTCAGTGTGGTCTCGATGCCTTGAAGCATATTGACCGCACCATCCTGGAGTATTCTCCAAGCCAGGGCTATCTCAGTTATCGTGAGAAGCTAGTAGACTATTACAAGAAATTCAATATCAACGTAACTGCCGATGATATCATTATCACATCGGGAGGTTCCGAGGCTGTACTCTTCTCTTTTATGAGTTGCTTGAACCCAGGAGATGAGATTATTGTACCAGAACCTGCTTACGCCAACTATATGGCTTTCGCCATTTCTGCAGGTGCCAAGATCCGTACCATCGCTACCACCATCGAGGAAGGTTTCTCATTGCCTAAGGTAGAGAAGTTTGAGGAGCTGATCAATGAGCGCACACGTGCCATCCTGATCTGCAACCCTAACAACCCAACAGGTTACCTCTATACACGCCGTGAGATGAACCAGATTCGTGACTTGGTGAAGAAGTACGATCTCTATCTCTTCTCTGATGAGGTTTACCGTGAGTATATCTATACGGGTAGCCCTTATATCAGTGCGATGCACCTGGAGGGTATTGAACAGAACACAGTGCTTATCGACTCTGTATCCAAGCGATACAGCGAGTGTGGTATCCGTGTGGGAGCCCTGATTACCAAGAATGCAGAAATCCGCAAGGCTGTGATGAAGTTCTGTCAGGCTCGTCTTTCTCCTCCACTGATTGGTCAGATAGTAGCCGAGGCTTCTCTCGATGCACCTGAAGAGTACTACCGTGACGTATATGATGAGTACGTAGAGCGCCGTAAATGCCTGATTGACGGACTCAACCGTATTCCTGGCGTATACTCTCCTATTCCTATGGGTGCCTTCTATACCGTAGCCAAATTGCCTATCGATGATTCGGATAAGTTCTGCCGCTGGTGTCTGGAAGAATTCGAATATGAGGGCGAAACCGTGATGATGGCTCCAGCTTCTGGTTTCTATACCACTCCAGGTGCAGGTCGTAATCAGGTACGTATGGCTTACGTTTTGAAGAAGGATGACCTGAACCGTGCATTGACAGTTCTTGCCAAGGCACTGGAAGCCTATCCGGGAAGAGTGGAGGATGAAGGACTATAATAATTAATAATGTATAATTGATAATTTATAATTGGGTACATACCACCATCCGCAAGGCAATTAGTAATTATTAATACTACATTATAAATACTACATTATAAATTCTACATTAGAATGAATTTTCCTCTATTTATAGCAAAGAGATTATATAGCAATCAGGGCGACAAACGTAAAGTTTCTCGCCCTGCTATTCATATAGCCACTGCGGGTGTTGCCATTGGTCTCGCCATCATGATCATGTCAGTATGCGTGGTGCTGGGATTCAAACATACCATCCGCGACAAGGTGATAGGATTCGGAAGCCATATACAGGTAGCCGACTTCCTGACCCTGCAACAGCAGAACCAATACCCGGTGGTGGTGAACGACTCGATGGTAAACGTCCTGAAGAAGATACCAGGCGTCAAGCATGTACAGCGATTCGCCATGAAGGAAGGCATTCTCAAGACTGACAATGACTTCCTGGGAGTTGTTCTCAAAGGTGTAGGACCAGATTTTGATTCAACCTTTATCCATCAGAACATGGTTGAAGGAAGCATTCCCAAGTTTGACGACAAAGCGAGCCATAACCAGATTCTCATATCCAAGTTGATGGCAGACAAGCTGAAATTGAAGAACGGAGAGCGAATCTTCGCCTACTTCATCGATGACAGCGGAGTAAGAATGCGCAGATTCACCATCAAGGGAATCTACGAGACCAATCTGAAGAAGTACGACGAGATTATAGCTTATACAGATCTCTATACAGCCGTGAAGCTGAATGGCTGGGAAGATGACCAAGCCAGCGGAGCGGAGCTCACCGTCAATGACTTCGGGAAGCTCAACGAAACGGAAGACTATATTATAAATAAGGTGAACCGTACCGTAGACCATTATGGAGAGACCTACAGCAGTGCAACCATCAAGGATTTGAACCCTAACATCTTCCAGTGGCTCAGCCTGATGGACATGAATGTATGGATTATTCTCGGCTTGATGATAATAGTAGCCGGCGTAACGATGATAAGCGGCCTGCTCATCATCATCCTGGAGCGCACTTCAATGATTGGAGTGATGAAGGCATTGGGAGCCCGCAACAATATCATTCGCCACACCTTCCTCTGGTTTGCCGTATTCATCATCGGCAAGGGAATGATATTGGGTAACATCATCGGTCTGGGACTGTTAGCCATTCAGAATCTGACAGGCATCGTGAAGCTTGATGCGCAGACTTACTACGTAAGTAACGTCCCAATAGAGTTTAACTGGCTCTTCATTCTGGCATTGAATGTAGCCACCCTGCTCATCAGCGTATTCATGCTTGTAGCACCAAGTTATCTCATCTCTCACATCCATCCAGCTAAGTCGATGAGATATGAATAAATCTCTTTATCCCATTATTGCTATCCATTTATAGCAATAATGGGATAAAAACTTTACTATTTTACCTAGTTTTTGCATTATTTTGCCCTTAGCACGAAAATAATGCACATTTTTTTTTGCGATGTGCAGTATTTTCTGTATCTTTGCACAAAATTTTGTAAATTGTGCAATGGATTCAATACCAAGTTTTAACTCATATATTGAGAGAAGCATCATCAAGAACTGGAACCTGGATGCGCTCACCGATTATAAGGGAGCTACACTCCAGTATCATGATGTTGCAAGAAAGATAGAAAAACTTCACATCCTGTTCGAGAACAGCGATGTCAAGAAGGGTGACAAGATAGCCGTGTGCGGAAGAAATAGTAGTCAGTGGGCAGTAGCCTTTCTGGCCATTATCACATACGGAGCCATCGTCGTACCTATACAGAACGAATTCAAGCCTGAGCAGATTCACAATATCGTGAATCACAGCGAGAGCAAACTTCTGTTCGTAGGAGACGTGGTAGCTACAGAGATAACTCCTGAAGAGATGCCCTCTCTGGAAGGAATTATCCACCTACCTGACAATTCACTCGTCATATCTCGCTCTGAAAAACTAACCTATGCCCGTGAACACCTCAACAAGATGTTTGGTCACAAGTATCCGAAATACTTCAGAGCAGAACATGTAAAATATCACGTAGACGCCCCGGAGGAGTTGGCGATGATTAATTACACCAGCGGAACAACAGGTTTCTCTAAGGGCGTGATGCTGCCATATAGAGCGCTTTGGGGTAATCTTGATTATCTCATCGACTCGGTAAGTCCTAAGATAGGAAAGAATTGCAACATTCTCTCTACCCTGCCGATGGCGCACATGTACGGACTGATGACAGAGTTTCTCTACAATATCGTAGAAGGTAACCACATATTCTTCCTCACCCGTCTCCCGAGTCCTACGCTCATCTCAGAGGCGCTGGCAGAAATCAAGCCCGACATTCTCTTCGCTGTACCGCTCGTGGTGGATAAGATCGTAAGAAAGGAAGTGTTCCCACATATCCAGACCAACCGCGCAAAGCTTCTGATGAGCATGCCTGTCATCAGCAAGCGCATCAAGGAGAAGGTTCGCGAGTTCGTGCTGCGTAAGTTTGGTGAGCACCCATACGAGGTAGTTGTCGGTGGAGCTCCGCTCAACAAGGAGATAGAGAACTTCTTTATCAGCATCGGATTCCCTATCGCCATGGGATACGGTACCACAGAGACTGCACCGCTCATCACCTTCGCCCATCAGGACAACTACGTGGCAGGAAGCTGCGGTGTTGCCGTGAAGCACATGGAGGTAAAGGTATTGAGCGATGACCCTGAGAATGTAGCAGGAGAACTGGTTTGCCGCGGCATCAACGTGATGAAGGGATATTACAAGAATCAGGAGGCTACAGATGCTGTACTCGACGCAGACGGATGGTTCCATACTGGCGATTTGGCTACCATGAGTGCCGACGGACATTTCTTCGTAAGAGGACGCAGCAAGAACATGCTTCTCGGTCCTAACGGTCAGAATATCTATCCGGAAGAAATAGAGGACAAACTCAATTCCCTGGCAATGGTAAACGAGAGCATCGTACTGCAAAGCAATGACAAGCTCGTAGCGCTGGTCCACCCGGACATGGATGAAGTAAGCAATCTCGGATTCACAGACGAAGACCTTGCCAACATCATGGAAGAAAACCGAAAGGAACTGAACCAGCAGATGCCAAGCTTCGCTCATATCTCACGCATCCAGTTGCACGATACAGAATTCGAGAAGACTGCCAAGAAGTCTATTAAAAGATATTTGTATCAAGACGTAATATAACAGACAATTGTATCAAAAAACAATAAATATGGAGATACCAAGCTTTAACGCACTAATAGAGAAGAGTATCATAGACCATTGGGATATGGATGCTCTTACCGACTACAAGGGAGCCACCTTGCAGTTCCATGATGTAGCACGTAAAATAGAGAAACTACACATCATGTTCGAGAATTCAGGCGTGGTAAAGGGTGACAAGATTGCTCTTTGCGGTCGCAATAGCGCCAACTGGGCTGTAGCTTTCCTTGCTACCCTCACCTATGGCGCCATCGCTGTGCCTATTCTGCATGAGTTCATGCCAGATCAGATACATAACATCGTGAATCACAGCGATGCCAAGTTGCTCTTCGTTGGTGATGTAGTAGCTACCCAGGTAGATGCTACCAAGATGCCGGGACTCGAAGGCATCATCTACATACCGGATTACTCGCTTGTTGTATCTCGTACAGATAAGCTGACTTACGCTCGTGAGCACCTCAATGAGATGTTTGGTATCAAATATCCTAAATATTTCCGCAAAAATCACGTCAGCTATTACAAAGAAGAGAATCCTGAAGAGCTGGCTATGATTAACTATACCAGTGGAACCACAGGTTTCTCCAAGGGGGTGATGATACCATACCGTGCGCTTTGGGGCAATGCCGACTTTGCCGAGAATGTATTGGGCAAGAAAATCAAGCCGGGAGATTCTATCATCAGTATCCTGCCGATGGCCCACATGTATGGCATGGCATTCGAATTCATCTTCGAATTCATCAAGGGTTGCCACATCTTCTATCTCACCCGCATCCCTAGCCCAGCCATCATCGCTGAGGCTTTCGGACGCCTCAAGCCAGCCGTCATCATTGCAGTACCATTGGTTATCGAGAAGATTATCCGCAAGAAAGTATTCCCTAAGATACAGAACAACCGCATGCGCATGCTCCTCCACATGCCTGTCATCAGCAAGAAGGTGAAGGAGAAGATCTGCGACCAGGTAAGCAATGCCTTCGGTGGAAACTTCTATGAGGTGATTATCGGTGGTGCAGCCTTCAATCAGGAAGTAGAAAGCTTCCTCCATAGCGTAGGCTTCAGATATACTGTAGGATATGGTGCTACCGAGTGTGCGCCTATCATCTGCTACGAGGATTACAAGCATTTCGTACCGGGTTCCTGCGGCAAGGCAGCTCTCCACATGATGGTTCGCATCGACAGTCCAGACCCAGAGAATGTACCAGGAGAGATTCTGGCTAAGGGTCCTAACGTGATGTTGGGCTATTACAAGAACGAGGAAGCAACCAGGCAGACCATCGATAAGAACGGATGGTATCATACCGGCGACCTCGGCACCATGGATGGTGACGGCAACGTATTCATCAAGGGACGCAGCAAGAACATGCTTCTCGGAGCAAGCGGTCAGAATATCTATCCGGAGGAAATTGAAGACAAGCTCAATTCCCTGGCTCTTGTGGCTGAAAGCGTAGTAGTACAGAAGGGTGATAAGCTCATCGCACTGGTTCACCCGGATTATGACGAGGCTCAGACGCTCAACCTCGGCAACAAAGAACTTGCCGACATCATGGAGCAGAACCGTCAGGAACTCAATTCCATGATACCAGCATACAGCAAAGTATCAGAAATCAGAATCCACGAAGAGGAATTTGAGAAGACTCCTAAGAAGAGTATCAAGCGATTCCTGTATACCATCAATGATTAAACGAATCTCGTCAAGAAATAAAAAAAGTGAGCTGTCTTCGGAAGAAGAAGCTCACTTTTTTGTTTTATGTAAATGTTGATGATATCCAATCAACGCCTGAGAGATTTACTCCTGCTCAGCACGATCATCTACATTGTCACCCTCTGTAGGAGAAAGGGTAGCCTTGAAGTCGGTAATACCGTACTTAGCCATGATGTTGTACCACTGGAGCAACTTCTTGATGTCGCTGTCACGTACACGGTCACGGTCGTAGCTAGGAAGAACCTCTGCGAAATAGCTGTGCAACTCCTCAGCAGAAGCCTTCTTGTAGTTGAAAGAACTAACCTTACCCTCTTCCTTCTTGCTTACGCTGTCGAGAACTTCCCACAATGGCACCTCATCAGCATCTGTATACATAGCGATGTCGCCAAGGCTTGTTACGCGATCTGTAGCGAAAGCAGGCATACGCTTATGTGACTCGTCGAGCATTTCAACGATTAAGTTTCTATTACCTCTAGATACCAGTTTGTAAAGGCCTGGCTTACCTGCAATTGAAAGAATTGTTTCCATTGTTTTTAATTCAATTATTGATTTATCCTTTTATATTATTATTTTAATTATCTCTCTAAAGCAATCGCCTGAGCAATTGCTGAACCTGCTCTTCCACATCCCTCACTCCATCATTCACGATTTCAAAATCAGAACGGGCAGCAAGTTCTTCCTGCGGCATCACGGCATCTATCCATTCCTGTGCTTTCTGCTCCGAAATATGATCCCGCAGCATGATACGCTTCAGACGTACTGGAACAGGAGCTGTAACACAGACCACGAAGTCGAAATGAGTACGGCGGTCGAAACCACTGTCAAAGAGAATAGCACTCTCCAACCATTGGTAATCGCTCTGCTCAAAATCTCTTGCCACAGCAGGATGCACCACATCATTGACCGCCTGCTTGTTTGCCTCACTAGCCAGGAGAAACTGGGCAAGCACAGGTTTCTGCAAGATTCCCTCTGCACTATATACCTCCTCGCCCACCAGCTGCTTCAAGCTTTCCTGCAAGTCGGCATCATAGCGCATCAACCGTTTGGCTTCAGCATCACAGTCATATACCTTGATGCCCTGTTTTTCCAAGATGCGGCATACATAGCTTTTTCCGCTACCAATGCCCCCCGTTATAGCTATCTTCATCACAATGAATTATAAATTATTAATTGTAAATTAAAAATTATTAATTATCATTGCTGTTCCAACAGATAATCTACAGTTTCGTTTTCCAGATGCGCCTTGCTGACAGAACGAGGCACACTCCTCAGCTGCAAAGTACACTTGTCAGACGGATTGTTAGCCAACTCATTGTAATCCACTACCACCTTGAACTGTTCAGGAGTAATGGTACGGAAGAGACTGGCTCCCACAGTGAATCTCACCGCAACCCTTGCCGGGAATGTACGAAGCACCATATTATCAGGCATATTGATTGCCTTTACCGGAACTTCAACAGATTCCTCTGTCAAGATATCCGGGTAAACGGAAAGTCTCACCTGCTTAGGCACGATTTTCACACCCCGAATCTGCTTGATCTTCACGTCCTGCTGAATCGTATCTTGCAGGTTGCGCTGATTGAACGGAACGATTTCTACCGATTCCAGCTGATCGAGCTGTCGCTTGTTGGCATAGACCGTAACCATTGTCGGGAAAAACTCAGTATGAGCCAGATAATAACGCCTGCTGGTAGTAATCCTACCCTTGAAGACCACCGGCACCTTCTTGGAAGAGCCATAGGTGAAGTAGAAATCAAACTTTCCTGGTTTGACAGAGAGCAACTTGCTGGAGCCATACAACTGCGCCTGCACCTGTTTCTGCACATCAGCCAGTGGTATTACTCCTGCGCCAGCATCATCATCAGCATAAGTTGAGAATTTGAAAGAGATAGGGTGGAATTTCCTTCCATAGGCATAAGTAGCCAGCGTAAATCCCTTATCTCTCACCGTAATCTTAACCGTATCAGGTAATTCACCAGTAATGATCGCATTACGTGGCATGCCAACCAGCTGTACGGGAATAGCAAATTCCCTCTCCAGCGTTTCGTTGAGCGACATCATCAACCAGAAGCCGCCACTGAGCGCCAAAAAGAACAAAAAAATCAGAAACTCCTTATTCATACCACTGAACAGGAAGTTTCTGACAGCAAGCAATATGTTCTTGATACTATGCATTAGGAGTCTGACTTGTAGCATCAGCAAACACGTAGCCCTTAGCCACAGTGATTACCACGCCACGAGCTATCTCAACATCGATAGTGTTAGCCTCTACATTCACGCGCTTTACGGTACCATAGACGCCACCACCAGTAACCACCTTAGAACCCTCCTGAAGAGAATTCTGGAACTTACGGATTTCCTTCTGCTTCTTCTGCTGAGGGCGAATCATGAAAAACCACATGATAACGAAGATAGCCACCATCATAATGAGGAAGGTCATGCTGCTTCCACCCTGCTGTGCCTGTAATACTAAATTTGTCATAGTCTTGTTATATATTTCTTTATAATTATTGATTCTTTTTTATATATCACGCGATTTAGTTCTCGTGATGATCTCTATACTTAGACTTGCGCTCTGGCAAATCCTTGGCAATGATACCCTGCTCATTCAGGTAACGGGCGATATTGTCAAGCATACCGTTCACATAGCCACCACTGCGAGGAGTACTGTAAATCTTAGCCATTTCCACATACTCATTGATGGTTACTGTAGCAGGAATACCAGGGAAGGTAGTCAACTCAGCGATGGCAATCTGCATGATAACCACATCCATGTAAGCCAGACGTGAGAAGTCCCAGTTGCGTGAAGCAGTACTCATATAGCGCTGATAAGAATCTGCATTGAGGATGGTAGCACGGAAGAGCTTTCTAGCAAATTCTCTATCCTCCATGTCCTTGTACTCAGGAAGGAGTTCCTGCTTGCTCTTGTTAGCCTTGTCAAAGCGCTTGATGGTCTTCAGCACGAAGGTATCAACGATATCCTTGTCATCATTCCAGTACAGGCTCTTCTCCTCGAGGAAAGCATCCATCTCATCATTGTTCTGGATAAACTTCTTATATACACGACGCCACCACTCACGGTCACGGTCGTAATCATCCATATCAGGGAGTTCTGCATCGAAAGCACCACTGACATAATCGGCATAGAGATCACTAGAAGTAATAGTATTGTACAAGCTACGAACCACCTCAATGTTCTCATCCCAATTAGAATGCTTCACATCAATCCAGTCGAGCAACATCTTATTCTCCTCCAACTGTACAGCAAATTCATTGAACGCCAAACGAGCAGAAGGCTCCTGAAGGCCCTCACGCTGCGCACGAACCACCTCAACATCGTAACGCTTACGGGCTTCCCCTGTAATAGCAACGATGAGCTGCAACATGTAGTTGTACAGATCGTACGACTTGGAGAGACTGAACATCAACTCCTTCTCAGCATTATCCATGTTGTAATTGCTGTTTTGATAGTATGCGTAGGTTAACTGCACAATCTTACGTCTTATCAAATCCCTATTAATCATTCTCTAATGTTTTTAAAAGATTTATTTATATGTTTACCAATTACGAGTGCAAATATACATATTTTATATAATATGAGCAAGAAAACGAGGAATATTTTCTACTTTTTTAAGGATAAAGGCATTATTTTTGATATTTTCTTCCAAAATATTTGCATATTCCAAATAAAATGAGTAATTTTGCAGCCGCTTTGCGGAAAAGATTCGCAGACACGCTTTTTCAAAGCTAATCCGTGTGATGGCGAGTTAAGGCACATTATTAAATTTTTAACAACTTAATTTAGAGTAACACAAATGAAAGAGATTAATGTAACAGGTCAGAAGCGTACAGACCTTGGTAAGAAAGCTTCTAAGTCATTGCGTAAGGAAGGTTTCATCCCATGTAACCTTTATGGTGAGAAGAAGGATGCTAACGGTGCTCCTGAGGCTATGTCATTCGCAGTTCCATTCACAGAGTTGCGTAAGATTATCTACACTCCTCATGTATATGTAATCAACCTCATCATCGACGGTGAGAGCCACACAGCTATCATGAAGGAGATTCAGTTCCACCCAACAACAGACGCTCCTTTGCACGTTGACTTCTACGAGGTGAACGATCAGAAGCCTATCACTATCGGTATCCCAGTTAAGTTGGTAGGTCTTGCACAGGGTGTACGTGATGGTGGTCGTATGAACCTCTCTATCCGTAAGATCAACGTTACAGCTCCTTACCAGGTTATTCCTGAGCACCTCGATGTAGACGTTACTGAGTTGAAGATCGGTAAGAGCATCAAGGTTGGCGACCTTTCATACGAGGGTCTCGAGTTGGCAACAAGCAAGGCTGTTGTAGTTTGCTCTATCAAGATGACACGTAACGCTCAGCTCGCTGCACAGGCTGCAGCTGAAGAGGAGGCTTAATTGATAAGTCATCGAGATTTTACGAACCTGAGTAAAGCATTATCAAACATTGGATAAATATTTGATTTGTGGGCTTGGTAACCCTGGCGATGAATACGCAGGAACCAGGCACAACACAGGATTTATGGTATTGGACGCTTTTGCTAAAGCGTCCAATATTCATTTTGAGGATAAGCGATATGGATTCGTCGCTGAAACCACACTCAAGGGCAGAAAGATCATTCTCCTGAAACCTACCACCTTCATGAACCTCAGCGGTAATGCAGTGAGATATTGGCTGAATCAGGAAAAGATTGATCAGAGCAGACTTCTGGTAATCAGTGATGAGCTTGCCCTACCCCTCGGTGCTTTCCGTCTGAAAGCCAATGGCAGCAATGGCGGGCACAACGGTTTGGGACATATCCAGCAACTTATCGGACAAAACTATGCTCGCCTGCGCATGGGTATCGGCAACGATTATCCGCGCGGTGGACAGATAGACTGGGTACTTGGTAAATACACCGAGGAAGACATGAAGGAACTTCAGCCTGCTATCGACCTGGGCGTAGAGATTATCAAGAGTTTTGTATTGGCTGGCATCAACAATACGATGAACCAGTACAACAAGCTTGGAAAAAAGTAATCATGAAAGAATCAGCAAGAATAGACAAGTGGCTCTGGGCAGCCCGCATTTACAAGACGCGCAGCATTGCAGCAGATGCCTGCAAGAATGGTCGTGTGACGGTGGGAGGCGTAAACAGAAAGCCATCCTTTATCATCAAGCGTGGCGATGTGGTGAGCGTGAAGAAGGCTCCTATCACCTATTCTTTCGAGGTACTCGACTGCATTGAGCAGCGCGTAGGTGCCAAGATGCTGTTTGGCGTTTACAAGAACGTTACCGATCCTAAGCAGTACGAACTTCTGGAAATGAGCCGCATCAGCGGATTCGTAGACCGTGCAAGAGGTACCGGACGCCCTACCAAGAAAGAGCGCCGTGCGCTCGATGCCTTCGTTGATCCAGCCCTGTTCGGATTCGAAGATGAGGATTGGGACGAAGAAGATCAATAATAAAAAAGAGACCCCTGTAAAGGCAAAAGCATTCCGACATGGAAGCTTTACCTTTACAGGGCGTTTTTTGTGTTTATATTCCAATGCTTATTACATGAGTACATTAGAACGGATACGAGACAATGTTTCCGGCGTCATCTGCAGATAATTAGCAATATAGGTGAGCGGAGCTCTTAATACTACCTGTGGATTCATCTCGCAAAGGCGCTTATACTTGTTTGGCGCTGTCTCAAAGCGCATCAGGTCGGCATGCACTTGCGACTGTATCAAACTCTCTTCCAGAATCTTACGATACAGCATCTGAATATTGACATTACGCATCGCAGCCGCCTCGAGCTTCGCCTTTGGCAAGATGTAAACCAATGTAGGTTCCAATGCTTCCACTTGTAGATGAGAAGGTTCCTCTTTAAAGAGACTTTCAATACACATGAAGATAGAGTGATCCACACCCAGGTGCTCGGTCACCTCCTTGCCATTCTTGATGTAATACTGTCGCACCAAGCCCTTCTCTATATACGAAATACCCGTACATACTTCTCCCTCGGACAAGATTCTCTCGCCCTTGCCATACTTCACCGGCACAAGCAAATCTTCCAGGACATCCAGCTCGTCGTGAGTCATCGTACTATACTTACGTGCAAGCTCTCTGGCTATGTCGCGCTTAGGTACTATAACCTTCATCAAGTCAGCCATAATAAAAAAAACTCCTATAATTTAGTTAATGTTATTTCAATATTAATCGAGTTTCAGCACAGCAAGGAAGGCCTTCTGTGGAACCTCCACATTACCAATCTGCTTCATGCGCTTCTTACCCTTCTTCTGCTTCTCCAGCAGCTTACGCTTACGGCTCACGTCACCACCATAACACTTGGCAGTAACATCCTTACGCACCTGCTTCACGGTCTCACGTGCCACAATCTTTGCACCGATAGCTGCCTGGATGGCAATATCAAACTGCTGACGTGGAATCAGGTCCTTCAACTTCTCGCACATTCTGCGTCCGAAGCTCACGGCATTGTCACGATGGGTCAAGGTGCTCAGCGCATCCACCGGTTCTCCATTCAAGAGGATATCGAGCTTCACCAGGTCAGAGTGACGGAATGAATCGATATGATAGTCGAACGAAGCATAACCCTTGGAAATACTCTTCAGCTTATCGTAGAAATCGATGACAATCTCGCCCAATGGCAACATGAAGTGCAACTCCACACGATTGCCGCTCACGTATTCCTGGTTAATCAATTCGCCACGCTTATCCAGACAGAGCTTCATGATCGGACCGATGTAATCGGCAGCAGTGATGATGGTAGCTCGGATGTATGGTTCCTCGATATGGTCAATCATGGTTGGGTCAGGCAATCCGGAAGGATTGTGGACCTCTTTCTCGCCTCCCTGCTTGTCGTATACCATATAGGATACGTTAGGCACGGTGGTGATGACATCCATGTTGAACTCACGGTCCAGACGTTCCTGCACAATCTCCATGTGGAGCAATCCGAGGAATCCGCAACGGAAACCGAAGCCCAATGCCACGGAACTCTCTGGCGAGAAGGTAAGCGAAGCATCATTGAGCTGCAGTTTCTCCAATGAGGCACGCAGATTCTCGTAATCGCTAGGATCGATAGGATAAACGCCGGCAAAGACCATCGGCTTCACTTCCTGGAAACCGGCAATCGCCTTGTCACAAGGACGGGCGATATGAGTGATGGTATCACCCACCTTTACTTCGGTAGCATTCTTGATACCCGAGATGATATAACCTACCTCACCGGTACCCAATTCCTTGCGAGGAATCATGTCCATCTTCAGCACACCAATCTCATCAGCATCATATTCCATGCCGGTATTGAAGAACTTCACCTTGTCACCCTTGCTGATCACGCCGTTTTCTATCTTGAAATAAGCGATGATACCACGGAAAGAGTTGAACACAGAGTCGAAAATCAAAGCCTGCAATGGAGCCTTGTCATCGCCTGTAGGAGCAGGCACACGTTTTACAACCGCCTCCAACACCTCTTCAACGCCCTCACCGGTCTTACCGGAAGCGCGGAGGATATCCTCATGCTTGCAACCAATCAGGTCTACGATTTCGTCTTCCACCTCCTCCGGCATAGCCGAAGGCATATCTATCTTGTTGATGACCGGAATGATTTCCAGGTCATGCTCAATAGCCATATAGAGGTTAGAGATGGTCTGAGCCTGCACGCCCTGTGTGGCATCAACGACCAGGAGCGCTCCCTCGCAGGCAGCGATGGAACGTGAAACCTCATAAGAGAAGTCTACGTGTCCCGGAGTATCAATCAGATTGAGAATGTATGTATCACCATCCTTTGCCTTATACTCCATCTGTATGGCATGGCTCTTGATAGTAATACCACGCTCTCTCTCCAAGTCCATGTCATCAAGCATCTGTCCTTCAGTAATCTTGATGGTCTGAGTCTTCTCTAACAATCGGTCTGCCAAGGTACTTTTACCATGGTCTATATGTGCAATAATGCAGAAATTTCTTATCTTATTTATATTCTCCATATAATTTTCTCTCTTTAGAGTGCAAAGATAGTTATTTTTTTCGTATCTTTGCACAAAATATCAGAAATTATAGAGATTTTTAGGTAAAATATAGAAAAATCATGAAGAAAAAGTTGATTTACATCGCTGTTTTGGTCTCTTTATTAGCATCTTGCACCGAAAGTCTGGAAGAAAAGGCTGAAAGAGAAGCTAAGGAGTATACGGAGAAAAACTGTCCTACACCTTTCGTGAATGACAGCAGAACAGATAGTGCAACCTTTGATAAGAACACCAGGGTTTACACTTATTATGTCACCTTGCGCAACAAGGCAGACAACAAGCAGGTCATAGATGCCAACAAGGACAAACTGCATAAGCTCCAGAAAGATGCCCTTGACAACAATCCCGGCTTGCAGAAATACAAGGAGAAGCATTTCAGCTTCCGTTTCGTTTATCATTCGGCAAAGAATCCGAAGGAGGTTCTGCTGGATGATTTGTTCAAGTATTAGATAAGGCACAGATTACTAGTATTAGAAAAGGCACGGATTACAGATAAGGCACGGATTACACGGATTACACGGATTTATGGCGCTAATCAATAGAGCTCATTTATAATTCCGTGTAATCCGTGTAATCCGTGCCTAATATATATCCGTGCCTAAAACACTCTTAATATCCCATTTCCTGCAAGGCTGTAGCCAGCTGGTCTGGACAGCTTGTAGGCTTGTTGCCACAAGTGATGCCCTTCAATCGGGCAATGACTTCCTTGGCCTTCATGCCCTGAATCAAGGCACAGACGCCCTTGGTATTGCCATCGCAGCCTCCGATGAACTGGGCATCCTGCACTTTTCCATCTTTATCTATACTGATGCAGATGTATTTTGAGCAGGTACCATGAGTCTGATAAGTTACCTTCTGCAACTTTTCCTGATTTTCATTGTTAGAATTAATCATAATGTTTTCTCCTTATTTTAAAGCTTTTGCTCTTACAGGGCGCGTGGTGAAATAAACACAAAACCCAGGGCGGTGCCCTGGGCTATGTGCTTCTGCCCTTTACCTTTCCCTTCGGCCGGTGACCGTTGGTTCAGGGCGTGCCTGTAAAAAGCAGCGCCTATCAGGGCGTAATATTATTCTGCGTCTGCAGGAATTTCTGGCTTCATGTTGGTATAAACTGTCTGAACATCGTCAAACTCTTCCAACTTCTCAACCATCTTGTCGATAGTTTCACGCTCCTCAGGAGTTACATCCTTCAAATCGTTAGGGATGTAAGTGAACTCGGCACCAGTTACCTCGAAACCCTCAGCCTCCAGATGCTTCTGAATCTCGCCGAAGCTTGTAGGAGCACCGTAGATAGTGATTTCGTTGTTCTCCTCATCCTCATCAAACTCATCTTCTACGCCGTAGTCGATCAGGTCGAGAATCATCTCGTCCATATCCAGACCATCCTTCTTCTTGAATGTGAACACTGCCTTGTGGTCGAAGAGGAAAGACAAAGAACCTGTTGTACCCAGGTTACCGCTGAACTTGTTGAAGATAGAACGAACGTCAGCCACTGTACGGGTAGTGTTGTCTGTCAATGTATCAACGAAGACAGCAACTCCGTGAGGGCCATATCCCTCGTATGTTACCTCCTTGTAATCGCTGGTATCCTTGCCACAAGCGTTCTTGATGGCACGAACGATGTTATCCTTAGGCATGTTCTCACGCTTACAGTTAGCGATGATAGCACGCAATGTTGGGTTGTTCTCTGGCTCTGGACCGCCTGCCTTTACTGCAATAGCAATCTGCTTACCCAACTTAGTAAATGTCTTGGCCATGTGGCCCCATCTTTTCAGCTTTGTAGCTTTACGATATTCAAATGCTCTTCCCATTGGAATAAATTTTTAAATGTTTATCGTTTTTTGTTTATAATATTATCTCAGTTCTGCGTCAATCGCATTCTGCATTATCTCAGTTCTGCATTGAGCTTGCCTGTAAGGTTGGCAATGAGCTTCTTCATGATAGCATCAATCTGCTTGTCATTCAATGTCTTCTCCTCATCCTGCAGGATGAAGTTTACGGCATAGCTCTTCTTGCCCTCTGGCAGGTTCTTACCCTCATATACGTCGAAGAGTACCACACTCTTCAGGAGCTTCTTCTCGGTCTGACGGGCAATCTGCTCAATCTGTGCAAACTCTACGTTCTTGTCAACGAGCAGTGCAAGGTCGCGGCTCACAGATGGATACTTGCAGATATCTGTGTAAGTAAGGTTCACCTTCTTCACGGTCTTCACCAGGTTATCCCAGTGAACATCAGCATAGAATACATCCTGCTCAATGTCGAATGCCTTCTTCAGCTTGTTGCTCAGAATACCCATCTCTACCAATACCTTGCCGGCACGGGTCTCATAGCTTACGCCCTTTGAGAAGATGTTGTTGTCGCTGTGCTTGATAACCAGGTTGTTCTGTGGCATACCTACACGGCGTAGGATATTCTCTACAACAGCCTTCAACTCGTAGATGCTGCTCTGCTCATCTGCATGAGCCCAACTGCCCTCTACGCGCTTTCCGGTGATCAAGAGTGACATGTGAGCCTCCTGAGAGTAAGCCTTGATAGGACTCTCTTCGCTCCACTTCTCCTTATTATATAAATAGGTGTTACCCACCTCGAAGAACTTCAGGTTCTGGCTCTTGTGGTTGATGTTGCGGGCTACGCTCTCCAAACCGCCGAAGAGCATGGTCTGACGCATCACGCCGAGATCAGCACTCAATGGGTTCATCACCTTCACTACATTCTCCAAAGGATACTTGTTCAGCTCCAGGTCTGTATAGTAGCTGGTCTTGCTCAGAGAGTTGTTGAGAATCTCCATGAAGCCCTCGCCTACCAACTGCTCTGCCACGAGGTTCTGGCTGTGATAAGCCTTGTCCTCATCACCCTGAACAGTCAAAGAACTCTTCAGCTGGGTTGGAATCTCTACATTATTATATCCGTAGATACGGAGGATATCCTCTACCACGTCGCAAGGACGCTGGACATCCACGCGATAAGCAGGAACCAAAAGGTCGATGCCCTCAGCATCCTCCTTCACGATCTTCATCTCGAGAGATGTGGCGATATTCTTGATGGTCTCAGCACCAATCTCCTTACCGATAAGGCGATGCGCATACTCATAGTTCAGGCGAACTGGGAAATCCTGCATTGGCTCTGGATATACATCCTTGATCTGCATGGAAATCTTGCCGCCAGCCAACTGCTTGCAGAGGATAGCAGCCTGCTTCAATGCATAAATCTGTCCGTTTGGATCTACGCCACGCTCAAAACGGTAGCTGGCATCTGTGCTCAAACCATGACGGCGAGCACTCTTGCGAATCCATGTCGGGTGGAAGTAAGCACTCTCCAGAACCACGCTCTTGGTGGTCTCGTAAGTACCGGAACCCTTACCGCCGAAGATACCGGCGATACACATTGGCTCCTCAGCATTGCAGATGCTCAGGTCGTGCTCACCCAGGGTGTGCTCCTCGCCATCAAGAGTGATGAACTTGGTACCCTCTGGCTGGGTGCGGACTACAATCTTATGACCGGTAACCATGTCAGCATCGAAGCAGTGCAATGGCTGACCGTATGCCATCATGATGTAGTTGGTGATATCCACGATATTGTTGATTGGACGCAAGCCGATGATATTCAGCTTATCCTGCAACCACTTAGGGCTCTCCTTCACCTCACAGTCGGTGATGCTTACGCAGGCATAGCGCTTGCAAGCCTCGGTGTTCTCAATCTCTACATCGATAGGAAGATCCTCGTTGTCTACTACGAACTCATCGCAAGATGGGCGATGCAGACAGGTTTCGTAGCCGTTCTGCTTCAACCAGGCATAGAGGTCGCGGGCCACACCCCAGTGGCCGAGTGCATCGGCACGGTTGGCAGTGATATCAATCTCGATGAGCCAGTCGCTCTCCAGGTGATAGTACTCGGCAGCAGGCTGACCAACAGGTGCATCCTCTGGGAGCACGATGATACCGTCGTGAGAAGTACCCACACCGATTTCATCCTCAGCGCAGATCATACCCAAGCTCTCTACACCGCGCAGCTTGCTCTTCTTGATGGTAAAACTCTGGTCGCCGTCGTAGAGCACGCAGCCCAGGTCGGCAACGATTACCTTCTGACCGGCAGCCACGTTAGGCGCACCGCAGACAATCTGCTGTGGCTCGCCCTTGCCCAGGTCAACGGTTGTTACGTGGAGGTGATCGCTGTTGGGATGCGCCTCGCATGTCAACACTTTACCTACATAGAGTCCCTTCAGTCCACCCTTGATAGACTGTACTTCTTCCAAAGCGTCCACTTCGAGTCCGCAAGAGGTCAGCACATCAGCTGTCTCCTGTGGTGTCAAGTCGAAATCGACGTATTCTTTAAGCCATTTATATGAAACGTTCATTATAATGATTTTTTATTTTATTTCCTTGATTCAAGCAAAGAGCCCGACCGCCGGCATAGCCGTATCAGTCATAATAGCCCTAAAACTTTGCAAAAATACAAAAAAAAACGCATATAAGCAAAAAACATTCGCCATTTTTGCACAATTTAAAAGTAAAACTATGCAAAAATGGCGAATGCCTACTCAAACACCTCATCGATGCCGTCTACCTGCTCGAAATCATCCTGGTCAGATTTCGGCTTATAGCATGGATTATAACCGTCTGGTAAATCAAATTTTACGTCCGGTCTGATGCCCAGCGTCGGATCGGCATAAACCTTCTTCATGAATATCGCCCAGATAGGAAGCGCCATGGTGGCTCCCTGTCCCATACTCATCGAATCGAAGTGGATATCACGCTCTTCACCGCCTACCCAGCAGCCGCTGACCAGCTGCGGAGTGAATCCGATAAACCATCCGTCACTGTTATTGTTGGTGGTACCCGTCTTGGCACCAATCTGTCCTTCCAGGTTATAGCGGTAGCGCAGTCTTCCAGCCGTACCGCCATCCACTACTCCCATCAGCATGGTGAGCATCTTCATGGCGTTCTCCGCACCAATCACCTCGTTCATGCGTGGCTGGAAGGTGGCTAAGGTATTGCCCTCATTGTCCTCAATGCGGCTCACGAACATCGGAGACGTACGGATGCCGTGGTTGGCAAAGGCCGTATAGGCACTTACCATCTCGCTGACACTCACCTCACAAGGACCCAGACACAAGCTCATAGAGGCATGGATATCAGGACTGTTGATACCGAAATCGCGCAGCATCTGAACAAACTGCTGCGGATTCAGCTTACTCATCAGATAAGCACTTATCCAGTTGTTACTCTGCTGCAATCCCCACTTCAGCGTCACCATCTGTCCATAGCGCGAATGGTTGGCGTTACGTGGCGTCCAAGGCCTTCCGGCTACCATATAGGTATGCTGGCGGTTTGGAGCCAAATCGCATGGCGAGAAGCCGTTTTCCATCGCCAGACTGTAGAGGAAAGGCTTGATGGTAGAACCTACCTGTCGGCGTCCCAGACTCACCATGTCGTACATGAAGTGAGAATAGTCCAGTCCTCCCACGTATGCCTTCACGGCACCTGTCTTCGGATCCATACTCATGAATCCGCTGCGCAGGTAGGTCTTGTAATAGCGGATGGAATCCAATGGACTCATCAGCGTATCCACGTCACCATGATAGGTGAACACGGTCATATCTATCTTCTTGCGGAAGGCATCATGAATCTCCTGTTCAGAACATCCTGCTGCCTTCATCGTCTGATAGCGCTCGCTCTGCGTAATGCTGCGGTTCAGGATTACCTTGATCTGCTTAGGCGTCAGCTTGTCGCTGTATGGCGAACTTGGCTTGCGTGCAGTCTCCTTGCTGAAGATAGGCTGCAGATAGCGTGCCACGTGCTGATATACAGCCTCTTCGGCATATCGCTGCATGCGGCTGTCGATGGTAGTGAACACCTTCAGACCGTCACTGTATACATTGTATGGCGAACCGTCTTTCTTATAGTTCTTGTTGCACCATCCGTAGAGCGGATCGGTGTTCCACAGGATGGAATCGGTCACGAACTGCGCATAGTTCCAGGATGGATAATTGCCACGTTCCGGACGCTTTGCCATCATGTAATGGCGCAGGTATTCACGCAGATAAGTGGCAGTACCGTCCTTATGGTCTGTACGGTGGAAGTTCAGCGTCAGCGGTTCGGCAGCATACCGGCTATACTCACCCCGGCTGAGATAACCTGCCTTCACCATCTGAGCGAGCACCACATTGCGTCTGTCGCGTGCACGGTCCGGATAGCGTACCGGATTGAAGAGCGACGGGTTCTTGCACAGTCCTATCAGGGTAGCCGCCTCGCAGAGCGTCAGGTCCTTCGGCTCTTTATTAAAATAGGTATTAGCCGCCGTCTTGATACCCACGGCATTATGCAGGAAATCGAAGTAGTTGAGATAGAGGGCGATAATCTCCTGCTTGGTATAGTATCGCTCCAGCCTGATGGCAATCACCCACTCTATCGGTTTCTGCAGCAATCGCTCCAGCGTACTCCCTGCCTTCTCGGAATAGAGCTGCTTGGCAAGCTGCTGGGTAATGGTACTGCCACCGCCGGCATTGGTCTGTCCCAGGATTCCACGCTTGATGATGGCACGTCCCAGGGCACGGTAGTCGATACCCGAATGCTCATAGAAACGGGCATCCTCGGTAGCCACCAGCGCCTTTATTAAATAAGGTGACATCTTCTTGTAAGGTATCACGATACGGTTCTCCTTGTTCAGGTTCCATGTACCCAGCACCTTTCCGTCTGCCGAATACACCTGAGTGGCGAATCTGCTGATAGGATTCTGCAGGTCCTCGATGTCCGGCATGTAACCGATCCATCCGTTCCAGATGGCAAAGAAGGCCAGCATAGCCGACACGACAAAGGTAGCAAAAATGCCCCATAATGTATAGATAAAATGTTTTCTCATCTCTATTTCTTCATTTATTTTGTGCAAAATTACATAAAAGTTTTGACTTTTCGCACATAAATCGAAAATTATTTGTAACTTTGGGGGCGATTTTAGAACATTACAATCAAAAACAAATGGAAAAACATAATTTTGTAACGATTGCAGACCTCTCTAAAGAGAAGATCACCTATCTCTTGGAGATGGCACAGGAGTTTGAAAAGCATCCTAACAGGGAGCTGTTGAAGGGAAAGGTTGTAGCGACCCTTTTCTTCGAGCCTTCTACTCGTACACAGCTCAGTTTCCAAACAGCAGCCAATCGCCTTGGCGCTCGCGTCATCGGTTTCTCCGATGCCAAGACTTCCAGCACCACCAAGGGCGAAACGCTCAAAGACACCATCCTCATGGTAAGCAATTACGCTGACGTGATTGCCATGCGCCATTTCATCGAGGGTGCCGCACAGTATGCAAGCGAGGTGGCTCCTGTGCCTATCGTCAATGCAGGCGACGGTGCACACATGCATCCTTCACAGTGCCTGCTCGACCTCTACTCTATCTACAAGACCCAAGGTACCTTGGAGAACTTGAACATCTATCTCGTGGGTGACCTCAAGTATGGCCGCACCGTTCACTCACTTATCACTGCCATGCGCCATTTCAATCCTACCTTCCACTTCATCGCACCTAAGGAACTTGCTATGCCTGAGGAGTATAAACTCTACTGCAAGGAGCATAACATCAAGTACGTGGAGCATGAAGACTTCAACGAGGACGTGATTGCCGATGCCGACATTCTCTACATGACCCGTGTTCAGAAGGAGCGCTTTTCCGACCTCATGGAATATGAGCGCGTGAAGAACGTATACATCCTGAAGCGCGACATGCTCTGCAAGGCAAAGGAGAACATGAAGATCATGCACCCGCTGCCACGTGTGAACGAGATTGCATACGATGTGGATGATGATCCACATGCATACTATATCCAGCAGGCTCAGAACGGTCTCTATGCACGTGAGGCTATCTTCTGCCACTGCCTCGGCATCTCGCTTGAGGACGTAAAGAACGATAAGACCATTATTGAGTAATTGATAATTAATAATTAACAATTAATAATTATGGGAAACAATAAAAGTCAATTAGTGGTTGCGGCTATCGAGAACGGTACCGTAATCGACCATATACCAGCTGAAAAGACCTATCAGGTAGTGAATCTGCTCCAGTTGGAAAAGATGGACACTCCTGTTACTATCGGCTACAACCTGCCATCCAAGAAGATTGGCAAGAAGGGCATCATCAAGGTTGCCAACAAGTATTTCACCGACGAAGAAATCAACCGTCTCTCCGTGGTGGCTCCTAACATCGGACTGAGTATCATCAAGGACTACGAAATCGTAGAGAAGAAGACCGTAGAGACTCCGGATACGCTGAAGGGCATCGTGAAGTGCAACAACCCTAAGTGCATCACCAACAACGAGCCTATGCAGACCCTCTTCCACACCGTAGACAAGGTGCTCGGCATCGTGCGTTGCCACTACTGCGACAAGGAGCAGCAACTGGGCACAGTAGAGCTTTGCAAGTAATTTAAAGGCAATAAAATAACAAAAAGTAAGCAATATCACTCAAAATATTACGATTTATTTGGTAGTTTGAGAGATATTGCTTATTTTTGTACCCGATTTCATTAAACATCAACCATAAAAAGTAAAGAGAATGGTAAAAGATCAAGAGATTTTCGACTTAATCGAAAGAGAACATCAGCGTCAGCTGAAAGGTATGGAGCTGATTGCTTCTGAGAATTTCGTGAGTGACGAGGTGATGAACGCTATGGGTTCTTACCTTACTAACAAGTATGCAGAAGGTCTGCCAGGAAAGCGCTACTACGGTGGCTGCCAAGTGGTGGATATCGTTGAGAACCTGGCTATCGAACGCGTCAAGAAACTCTTTGATGCTGAGTACGCTAATGTACAGCCTCACTCTGGCGCACAGGCTAACGCAGCTGTATTGCTCGCAGTATTGAAGCCTGGCGATACTTTTATGGGCCTGAACCTCGATCACGGTGGTCACCTTTCTCATGGTAGCCTCGTCAATACTTCCGGTATCCTCTACCACCCTATCGGTTACAACCTCAACAAGGAGACCGGTCGCGTGGACTACGACGAGATGGAGAAGCTGGCGCTGGAGAACAAGCCTAAGCTGATTATCGGTGGTGGTAGTGCCTACAGCCGTGAGTGGGATTATGCACGTATGCGCAAGATTGCCGACGAGGTAGGTGCGCTCCTCATGATTGATATGGCTCACCCTGCTGGTCTGATTGCAGCTGGTCTGCTGGACAACCCATTGAAGTATGCCCACATCGTTACTTCTACTACCCACAAGACTCTCCGTGGTCCTCGTGGCGGTATCATCCTCATGGGCAAGGATTTTGACAATCCTTGGGGATTGACTACCAAGAAGGGCGAGGTCAAGAAGATGAGCATGATCTTGAATTCTGCCGTATTCCCTGGTCAGCAGGGCGGTCCTTTGGAGCACGTCATCGCTGCCAAGGCTGTTGCCTTCAACGAGAACCTGCAGCCTTCATGGAAGGAGTATGCTGCTCAGGTGAAGAAGAACGCAGCTGTTCTTGCTGATGACCTCATCGGCCGTGGATTCAGCATCGTGAGCGGTGGTACAGACAACCATTCCATGCTCGTTGACCTCCGAAGTAAATATCCAGACCTTACAGGTAAAGTGGCTGAGAATGCGCTCGTTGCAGCCGACATCACAGTCAACAAGAACATGGTTCCATTCGACAGCCGTTCTGCTTTCCAGACATCAGGTATCCGCCTGGGTACAGCAGCCATGACAACCCGTGGCGCCAAGGAAGACATGATGCACCTCATCGCTGAACTCATCGAGGAAGTATTGAATGCTCCTGAGGACGAGAAGGTGATCGCACGCGTTCGTGAGAAGGTGAATGAGACCATGAAGGACTATCCTTTGTTCGCATACTAAAAGATATTTACAAAATAAAGATATTATTATTACAAACTGCGGGCTTACCGTCCGCAGTTTTTTGTTTCACTAAATAAATAATTAAGAAAAGAAAAGATTTATGAAAAAGATGAAAAGCCTACTGCTCATGGCACTTGCGTTGCTCCCTGCGAGCAAAACTTTAGCACAGACCAATGCCCAAGTCTTCTATGATTTCGGCAGTGACCGCAAGTTTGTTACCCTCACCCTCGAAATGTTCAAGCAGGACAAATGGGGTAACACTTATTTCTTTGTAGACCACGACTTCAACCTTGATCAGATGACAAACACTGATACAGGCAAGAAGTACGAGCACAACATGTCACAGGGTGGAACCTATACCGAGATCTCGCGCGCCCTCAACTTCTGGCAGAACACGAAGTTGAAGAATCTGAGCCTCCACGTAGAGTACAACGGCGGTATCTACAAGGACTACCCTATCAACAATGCCTGGCTCTTCGGTGTGGAGTATTTCATGCACGACAAGAGTTTCAAGAACACCTTGACGTTCCAGGCACTCTACAAGACTATCCGCAAGACCGACCAGAATGTGCCAATGCAGCTTACTGCTGTATGGGGATGCAAGGACATCTTTGGATTAAAGGGTTTGAACTTTAGCGGTTTCGCTGATTACTGGTGGGAGACCCACAGTTCGTTCAAGGACAAGGATGGCGACCTGAAGTTTGACAAGGACGGCAACGTAGCCTTCACTCCTGAGCACACCGTCTTCACCACAGAGCCACAGCTCTGGTACAACGTTGGCCAGCACTTCGGCTGCGAGAACCTCAGCGTAGGCAGCGAGGTAGAGATCAGCCACAACTTCGGCAGCAATGCCGGCTGGATGATCCGTCCTTGCCTCGGTGTAAAATGGGACTTCTAACCGTTCTCTTTTGAACCTTTTCTAAGGGCGGCAAGTTCTCAATAGAAGTGCAAAAATCTGAGGGGGTTTCAGGCTTAATAATCTATACCTGAAAACACCGAGGGGTTTGGGGGCGAGTAGCCCCCATGTATTGAGCTATGTCAAGAAATTCAATGAGCAATGCAATAAAATAAAACGGGGA